>NZ_JBHLZP010000258.1:0-11583 GCF_042429965.1 Actinoallomurus acaciae | reverse complement strand
CCCGCGCCGCCGTACGGGCGATCGCGAGGCCGAGGCCGCGCGGCCGCTCGCCGTCGGTCTGGCGCGTGGACACGCCGTCGCGGAAGATCGCCTCTTTCAGGTCCTCCGGCACGCCTTCACCGGAGTCGGTCACGGTGACGTGCAGGTCATGGCCGTCGCCGAGCAACTCCACCTCGACGCGCGCGGGCCGGCGGCGGCCGAGCCTCGCGGCCTCCAGGGCGTTCTCCACGAGGTTGCCGAGCACCGTGGTCACGTCGAGCGGCTCGGACACCCGGCCCGGCACCCACGTGGTCTCGGCGATCTCCAGCTCGACCCCCTTCTCGGCCGCGACGGCGGCCTTGGCCGCGAGGAAGGCGCCCAGGTACGGGTCGGGCACGGTGCCCGGCGGCTCCTCCTTGGCCGCGGGGACCTCGGCGAGGGCCCGGATGTAGCCGGCCGCCTCCTCATAATGACCGAGCTGGAGCAGACCGGACAGGGTGTGCAGGCGGTTCGCGTACTCGTGCCGCTGGGCGCGCAGCGCGTCGAACAGCGTACGCACCGCGTCCAGCTCGCTCGCGAGCGACTCCACGTCCGTACGGTCCCGCAGGCTGATCACCGCGCCGAGGCGGCGGCCTCCGTGGCTGACCTCGCGCCGGTTGACGACGAGGACCCGGTCACCGGAGACGACGAACAGGTTGGGCGGCACCTCCTCGCCCTCCAGCACGGCCTTGAGCCGGCCGGCCACCGGCAGGTCGGCGACGGCGGTGCGGCGGGCGGGCGTGACGTCGAGCAGCCGGGCGGCCTCCTCGTTGCAGACCGTCACCCGGCCGCCGTCGTCGAGTGCGAGCACGCCCTCGCTGATCCCGTGCAGCACGGCCTCGCGTTCCTGGACCAGTTCGGCGAGCTCGTGCGGTTCGAGCCCCAGGGTCTGGCGCTTCAGGCGCCGGCCGATTCCGGCGGAGGCGGCCACGCCGAGCAGGACCGTGCCCGCGGCGAACCCGGCCGCGATCGCCAGCGTGCGGTGCACGCGCCGGTCGATCTCTCCCGCGTCGAACCCGACGCTGACCTCGCCGACGAGGGTCCCCACGTGGTCATAGAGCGGGACCTTGCCGCGCGCGGACAGCCCGAGGGTGCCGCGCTCGATGACGATGATCTCGTGCCCGGACAGCGCGGCCGACGGATCGGTGCTGACCTCCCGCCCGATCTCGTCGCGGTTGGGATGGGCCAGGCGGATGCCGCGCCGGTCGGTGACGACGACGAACAGCGCTCCGGTGGCCTTGCGGAACCGCTCCGCGCGGTCCTCGACCACGCCCTGCGGGTCGCCGTTCGCCACGGCGTCGCCGATCACGGGGTCGGAGGCGACGGCACGGGCGAGGGTCAGCGCGCGCCAGCCGTACTGGTGGCGCAGTTCGCCGCGCTGCACCCAGGCGGCCATGCCGTACCCCGTCACGGCGACGAGCACCACGACGCCGATCTGCAGGATCAGCACCTGGTGGGCGAAGCGGATACGGGGACGCCGGGGCATGACGTGCAAACCGTAACCGACCTGGCCTTCTCCCGCTCTGCGCGCAGAACGCGCAAAACCCCGGTTTATGCGGTCAACGCCGTTAACGCGGCTTGTAACCACATCGCGGGCAAGGCTTAACACGCCCGAAACACGCTCGTAGCCTCTGGCGGCATGCCCACGCAAGAGACCCCTGACGGCCCCGCGATCGAGCTTCGCGGCGCCACCAAGCGTTTCCGCTCATCGTCGGGCGGAGTGCACACGGCCGTCCGCGACCTCGACCTCACCGTGGACTCCGGGGAGTTCGTGGCCCTGGTCGGCCCCACCGGCTGTGGCAAGTCCACCACACTCTCACTCGTCTCCGGACTGGAGCCCCCCTCCGGCGGCGAGGTGCTGGTGCACGGCGCGCCGGTCGGCGGCATCCCCGAGGGCGTCGGCTACATGTTCCAGAGCGACGCGGTCCTCCCCTGGCGCTCGGTGCTCGACAACGTCGCGACCGGCCCGCGCTACCGAGGTGCGGCCAGGCGGCAGGCCCGCGCGAAGGCCCGCGAATGGGTGGAACGGGTCGGCCTCGGCGGGTTCGAGGCCTACTACCCGCACCAGCTGTCCGGCGGCATGCGCAAGCGGGTCGCGCTCGCCCAGACGCTGGTGAACGAGCCCTCGATCCTGCTGATGGACGAGCCGTTCTCCGCCCTGGACGTGCAGACGCGCGGCCTGATGCAGGACGAGCTGCTGCGGCTGTGGTCGGGCGCCGGCACGGCCCGGGGCGCCGCGGTCGTGTTCGTCACCCACGACCTGGAGGAGGCGGTCGTGCTCGGCGACCGCGTGGTGGTGATGACCGCCGGGCCCGCCACGGTCAAGGCGTCCTTCGACGTCCCGCTGGAGCGGCCTCGCGACGCGGAGGAGATCCGGCTCACACCGGAGTTCCTCGACATCTACCGCGAGGTGTGGGACTCGCTGCGCGAAGAGGTCCAGATCACCCGTGAGAGGGGTGCCGGTCGTGCTGCCTGACACCAGGGAACCCACCGAGACCGGGGTCGGCGACGACGGCCAGGCTGCCGCGATCGCCCAGGCCCGCGCCGTCCGCCGGCGACGCCTCATCGGCATCAACACCGTGCGGGTGCTGCTGGTCGTGGCCGTGCTGGGCTCGTGGGAGCTGGCCGCGACCCACTGGATCGACCCGTTCTACTACTCCAAGCCGAGCGCGATCTGGAGCCGGCTGGTCGACTGGTTCACCAGCGGCACCTCGCAGGGCTCGATCTGGACGCAGATCGCCTACACGCTGGAAGAGGCGCTGATCGGCTTCGCCCTCGGCAGCGTGGGCGGCGTCGTGCTCGGCATCGTGCTGGGCCGCAGCCGCTTCCTGTCCGACGTGTGCGCGCCGTTCATCAAGGCGGCCAACGCCATCCCCCGCATCATCCTGGCCTCGCTGTTCGTCATCTGGTTCGGCCTCGGCATGTCCTCCAAGATCGCGACCGCGTTCGTCCTGGTGTTCTTCGCGGTGTTCTTCAACGCCTTCCAGGGCGCCCGCGAGGTCGACCGGAACCTGGTGAACAACGCCCGGATCCTCGGCGCGAGCCGGACGCAGGTGCTGACCTCGATCGTCGTGCCCAGCGCCACGTCGTGGATCCTCGCCTCCCTCCACTCGGCGTTCGGCTTCGCGATCATCGGCGCGATCGTCGGCGAGTACAGCGGCGCGGACAAGGGCCTCGGCCTGCTCATCAACCATGCGCAGGGCACGTTCGACTCGGCCGGCATCTACGCCGGAATGATCATCATCACGGTGATCGCCCTGCTGGCCGAGTGGCTGCTCACCCTGCTCGAACGCCGCCTCCTGCGCTGGCGTCCTCCCGCGTCCAGCGTCGAAGCACAGATCTGAAGGAGCCCCCTCATGCGTACGGCCACTCGCGTCGCCGCGGCCGCACTCGCCGCCGCCACCGCCCTGTCCCTCAGCGCCTGTCGCGACTCGCGCACCTCCGCGTCGAGCGGGAACGGCGGGAAGGGCGACACCATCAAGATCATGGTCGGTGGCATCGACAAGGTCATCTACCTGCCGGCGAAGCTGACCGAGCAGCTCGGTTACTTCAAGGAACAGGGCATCAACGTCCAGCTGCTCACCGAGCCCGCCGGCGCCCAGGCGGAGAACGTGCTTCTCTCCGGTGACGTGAACGGCGTCGTCGGGTTCTACGACCACACCATCGACCTGCAGACCAAGGGCAAGTGCATCAAGAGCGTGGTGCAGCTCGCCGACGTGCCGGGCGAGGCCGAGGTGGTCTCGGCCCCCAAGGCGGGCCGGATCACCTCGCCCGCGGCGTTCAAGGGCCTCAGGCTCGGCGTGACCAGCCCCGGGTCGTCCACCGACTTCCTCACGCAGTACCTCGCGACCAAGAACGGCGTGCCCACGTCGGCGTACACGACGGTGAAGGCGGGCGCCGGCCAGACGTTCATCGCCGCGCTGAACAACGGCGGCATCGACGCCGGCATGACGACCGACCCGACCGTCGCCCAGCTCACCGACACCGGCAAGGGCAAGGTCCTGCTGGACATGCGTACCGAGGCGGGGACGCGAGCCGCCCTCGGCGGCCTGTACCCGTCCAGCTCCCTGTACATGAACTGTGACTACGTCTCGTCGCACGCCCAGGCCGTGCAGAAGCTGGTGAACGCCCTGGTCAAGACGCTCGGCTGGATCAAGGCGCACAAGCCGGCCGAGATCGCGGCCAAGATGCCGGCCGACTACGCGGGCGGCGACCCCAAGCTGTACGAGAAGGCGGTCGCCGACAGCATCGGCATGTTCAACGGGGACGGCATGATGCCCGCCGACGGCGCGAAGAACGTGCTGAACGTCCTCGCCCAGTTCTCCCCGAACGTCAAGGGCAGGAAGGACGGCGTCGACCTGTCCAAGACCTACACGACCGAGTTCGCCGCCAAGGCGCCCAAGCAGTAGGGAACGCGCGAAGGTCCGGTGCGGGCGGCGCCCGCACCGGACCTTCGCAGCCGGTCGGTCAGCCCAGCTGAACGGTCTCCTCCTCGCGCGCCACCTCGACCGGTCCCGCGTACGTCCGGCGGGCCGCCTCCTCCGCGTGGACGGCGAACGTGCCGGGCCACAGGTGCGTCAGCATCAGGCGCCCGGCGCCGGCCTTCGTGGCCCACTCGCCGGCCTGCCGCGCGCTCGACAGGTAGCGCGCGTCCTCGGCCGGTACGGCGTCCGGGTAGGTCGCCTCGGCGAGGAACAGGTCGGCGTCACGGGCCAGTTCGGCCAGTTCGCGGCACGGGCCGGTGTCCCCGGTGTAGGCCAGCACCTTCGCGCCGCCGGTCAGCCGCAGTCCCGCGTTCGGCACGAAGTGCGGCAGCGCCCACGTGTCGACCGTGAAGGGGCCGATCTCGAACCGCGCGCCCGCGGTGAAGGTGCGGAGCACCAGGGCGTCGTCGAGCATGCCGGGCCGGTCGAGGGCCAGGACCCGGTCGAGGGCGCCGGGCAGCGCGTGGACGGGCAGCTTCGGCGCCGGGTCCGGGTCGAGCGCCCGCGCCCGCAGCAGCGGGTTCAGGTCGGCGCAGTGGTCGGGATGGCCGTGGCTGACCAGGACGGCGTCCACGTCCCGCGCGTCGACGTGCCGCAGCAGGCGCGGCAGCGTGGCGTACCCCGGGTCGACGAGCAGCCGGAACCCGCCGTCCTCGATCAGATAGCCGCCGCACGCGCGTCCGGGCGTGGGCCACGCCCCGCAACTGCCGAGCACCGTCATGCGCATTCGCGTCAGCTCCCATTCGGTCGTGTCGGGACTCGTACCGACTCGCCACGGAACGTCGGTCGGTGGCGTCCGTGACGCCGTTATCTCACACATGGCGACCGGCTCGATACGTATCCGGGCCCTATTACGGACGGCCCCGTCACTCTCCTACTTCGCAATACCGGCACCGCGCCCGACCTGGTTGTTTTAGGACGTTTTACGCGGGCAGAGAAGGCTCGCAACCGCAACTCAGGAGGCAACCATGTCGACCGTCGTAGTGGTCGTCATCGTCATAGTCGTGCTCGTGGTGTTGGCCGTCGCCGGGTACTTCGCCCGTGCGCAGGCGCGGCGACGCGGCCTGCAGCAGCGCTTCGGCCCCGAGTACGACCGGGCGGTGGAGGATCACGAGAGCACCCGTGAGGCCGAGCAGGAGCTGCTCGCCCGGCAGAAGCGCCACGACCGGCTGGAGATCCACCCGCTGGCCCCCGAGGCGCGCGAGCAGCACCTCGCCGAGTGGCGCCAGGTCCAGGAGCGTTTCGTGGACGCGCCGGAGACCGCCGTCACCGAGGCCGACCGTCTCATCCACCAGGTGATGGGCGAGCGCGGCTACCCCACCGACGGGAGCTACGAGCAGCAGGTCGCGGACCTGTCGGTCGAGCACGCCGCCACGATCGACCGCTACCGGCAGGCCCACGACGTCAGCGCCCGCGCCGAGACGCGGCAGGCGTCGACCGAGGACCTCCGGCAGGCCATGGTGCACTACCGAGCGCTGTTCACCGAGCTGCTCGACATCGGCGACGACGCGGACGCCACGGACCACGCCGCCGAGCCGGACGCGGCCGGGACCCCCGAGACCGAGACCGGCGCCGCCCCGCGCGGCGAGACGCCGGAAGAGGACGCGGCGGCCGAACCGGCCGAGACCGGGACGAAGGACCGCGTACGGACCACGGCCGGCGGGCGGACCGCGCGGCGCGACAGCGATGACGAGGGAGCGTAGGCGATGAACGGCCACCACGACCCGTTGGACGACCCCCACCCACCCGCCGAGGACCGGCCCGTCGCCGGCTGGCCCACCTCCGGCACCGACCAGGACGAGCAGCGGGACGCGGCCTCCGGTGAGGAAGAACCGCTGGTCGGCGAGGTCTGGGAGAAGGACGCCTCCGCCGAGCCCGCCGGGAACGCGACCGGCCGGGAGGGCGAGCCGGTCTCCTCCGAGGAGACCACGGACGCGCCGGCCGAGGACGAGGCCGGCCATGGCCACTACGGCGAGCCGTTCGGCACCGAGGAACCGATCATCCTCTCGGACTCGACCGCCGACGAGGAGACGGCCGACGCGTCGGACGCCGGACCGGCCGAGGCGCCCGACGGCGCGACCGGCCACGAGGAGACGGCGACCGATGCGGCCGAGGCCGAGCCGTCCGAAGCGGCCCCGACGGCCGCCGATGAGCTCACCGTCGACCGGCTCATCGACACCGACGCCGCCGAGCGGTTCCGCAAGCGCTGGCGCGACGTCAAGGGCGACTTCGTGGACGACCCGGCGGACGCCGTACGGCAGGCGAGCGCCCTGACGGGCGAGGCCGTGGACGAGCTCGTCGCGGCGCTGGGCCGGCTGCGGGACCGGCTCGACGGCCACTGGGGCGAGGGCGAGGAGTCCGACACCGAGCGGCTCCGGGTGGCGCTGCGCGGCTACGGCTCCCTGATCGACCGCGTCCTCGGCCACTGATGACGGACGTGAGGAGGTGGCGGGCGCTCAGGGCGCCCGCCGCCTCCTCGCGTCCGGATCAGGCGGGGCGCGGGGACGAGACCCGGTCGCTGAGCCAGGCGTACGCGTTCGGCAGCATGGAGTTCCACACGGCCGCGTTGTGCCCGCCGTCGTTCAGCACGTATTCGAACGCCTGTGTCGGCGGCCGGATCAGCGGCACCAGCTGGACGAGCTCGCGGTAGGACGCACGGTCCTGCCGGGTGCCGGCGAGCAGGAGGTCGACCGGCGGCCGGCCGGCCCGAAGGATGTCCGGCAGGGAGTTCTGGGCGTTCAGCGCCGGGTCGGCGCGGACCTGCGAGGTCTGCGGCGTCGTGTCGCCCTGCATGCTGACCGCCGCGCCGAACAGGTCCGGCCGGCGCAGGGCGAGTTTGGCCGCGCAGTAGCCGCCCGTGGAGAACCCCATGACCCCCCACGAGGCGCGCCCGCGCTCGGCGCGGAACGCGCTCGTCACCGCCGTGCGCACGTCGTCGGCCAGCCAGGTCTCGACGCGCGGGCCGGCCGGGAAGTCGACGCATTCGGTGTCGCGGCCCGGTTCGACCGTCATCGTGGGCGCGACCAGGATGAACGGGTGGGCCCGGTGGGCCGCGACCGCGTCCTGGAGCGCACCGACCCCCCGTACGGCGTGGAACCACGTCGACGGGCTGCCGGGAAAGCCGGGCAGGAGTTCCACGACCGGATAGGTGCGGTGGGCGTCGGCCGGGGAGTCATACCCCGGCGGCACCCACACGAGGGTCCGCGACCGGACGCCGGAGCGCTCGCCGCCGTAGGTCGCGTCGTAGATGCCGTCGCCGAGGGACCGGTCACGCCGGAAGTCGGCCCGCCCGACGCCCGCTCCCGCCGGGCCGGCCGCCTGGATCGCGGCGGTCTCGCCGGTCCCGCCGCCGACCAGGTCCTCCCACGAGGCGTAGAAGCCGTAGTGATCGTTGATCGCGACTCCGCCGAGCAGCAGCGCGAGCGCCTGGGAGGTGACGATCATCGTGAACCGCCCCGCGGCCGCCAGGGGACCGCGGACGCGGTTCCACAGGACCAGGCAGGCCACCGGCGCACCGAGCGCGAGAAGAACGGCCAGCACCAGCAGTGGCAGACCTGTCAGGCCCATCGGCTCCCCCAAGACATCGGCGCGGGCACCCGAGACGCGTCCGATGCATCCGCTGCCGTCGGACGCACTGTAGGGCGTACCCGGCGGCCGTCCGGCGGGATTCGCCTCGATGTGGTGCGCTGTTCACCTACCCGCGCGCGAAGGGCCCTCCCCAGGCCAGACGAGAAGAACACGGCACGGCGCGTGGTCGACGACGAAACGCGTGGCGCGGCCGAGGCTGTCGGGCCCCGGCAGGCCGGGGGCGCCGTCGCGTACGCACACGAGCAGGTCGGCGCCGCTCGCCGCCGTGACCACCTCGTGCTCGGGGACGCCGCGCTCCCACAGGCGGCGTACGGGACGGCCCATGCGGGCCTCCGCCTCGTCGAACAGCGCGGCGGCCTGTTCCTCCTCGACGCCGGAGAAGGCCTCGCCGGGCTCGTGGCCGGCGGGGCCGAGCAGGCCGGTGAGGGTGTCGGGCGCCGCCACGCCGCCGCCCTTGGTGACGAGGAGCAGCACGATCTCGTCGGCGGCCATCCCGGCGACCGCGTCCACCGCGCTCTCCCATGCGGCGGCGGGGTTGATCCAGACCATCACGACCACACGACCACGCTCCGAATGCCGACGGGAGGCGTCCAGCCTGTCATGGCCCGCGCGCGGACGTGTCCGGCCGCCGGGGCGGGCCGGCCGTCACCGTGCCGATCCACGGGCGCTCACGAATTCGCAAGGATGCCAGAAGTGCGGCGCTCGGGCACCGACGCCCTCGGGCATCCCGCGACGGAGCGGCTCCCACGGCCGGCCCCCCCGCAGGTCACACGCCGAGGAAGGCGGCCACCGCGTCGCGTCCCGCGTGGCCGAGCTCGCGGTTCTGGATCGAGTGCGACGCGCCCTTGACGACGACGACCTTGCCCTCCGGGGCGTGCCGCGCCTCCTCGTAGGCCCACTCTGTCGGGGTGGACAGGTCGTGATCGCCGGTCAGCAGCAGTACCGGCACGTCCGGCAGCCGGGCCGGCGGCTCCGCGGACGGCCGCGCGTGCCAGCGCAGGCACTCCTGGGTGAAGCCGCTGCCGGCGGCCGTCGCGCGGGTGTACGGCCAGAACCGCTCCGGCGGGATCCGGCGCAGCGCGCCGTCGAGGCGGGCCTGACGGCCGGCCAGTGACGTGTCCGAGCGGCCCCACGGCCAGTCGCTGTCGGAGCAGAACGCGTCGATGTGCAGGCCGGAGCTGTAACCGGCGAGCTCGTCACCGCCGGGCTTGAAGAGGGTGAGCAGTGCGTCCAGGCGCGAGGAGTCCCCGTGGCGGGCGGCGTGCAGCGCGCCGACGATGTCGCCCTGCCCGCCGGGAAGGGCGCCGGCGTTCCGGTACGTCGGGTCGGCGAACTCATACGACACGATCGTGTCGAAGATCCGTACGCCGTCCGCGTCGCTCCGGTGCCGCACCACCCAGGCGAGGTCGTCGGCCGGGTCGAAGCCGCAGGCGGGCGCCGACGCGCAGGCGTCGCGCAACACGCGTGCCTCGGCGTGCATGCCGACGAGGTAGAGGCCGTCGTCGGCCTCGGGGTCGACGTGCGGCAGCACCGAGTCGAGCACGACCTGGCGGACGTGCGATGGGTGGACGGCCGCGTACCGCGCCGCGGTGAAGGTGCCGTACGACACTCCGTCGACGACCATTTTGTCGACGCCGAGCGCCCGGCGCAGCGACTCGTAGTCGCCGACGGTCTGCTCGGTGCCGTACAGGCCCTTGCGGTCGCCGATGATGCGGGAGCACTGCCGGACCGCGGCGGGCGTCGGCGCGGCGATGTCGGAGCTGCCCACCTGCGCCTGGAGCTCCGGGCAGTCGATCGCGCCGTACTGGCCCGTCCCCCGCTGGTCCAGCAGCACGAACCGGTACTGGCGGGCGATCTCCGGGAGTCGCTGGTGGGCGATCCGGTCGGCGATCGACACGCCCGGCTGGCCCGGCCCGCCGCTGAGGAAGAGCAGTGTGCCCTTGGGCGCGCCGACGTTGTCGGCGGTCGCGACCTGGAGGTTCAGGGTGCCCGGCACCCGGCCGCGATGGTCGAGCGGCACGGTCAGGGTCGAGCAGGTGAACCCCGGCTGGTCCTGGCACGGATGGGGATTCTTCAGTTCGGGCACGGCGGACGCCGGGCGTGGCGCGGGACTCGCCGAGGCCGGGCCGGCCAGGCCCGCCGTCAGCGCGGTCGCCGCCGCGGCGATGAGTACCCGTGAGCGAGCGAACCGGCGAGCACGCTCGCGAGGCCGGCGAAGGAGGTCTCGTGATCGCATGCCGGATTGTCTGCACGGAACCGCGTCCGGGGAAACCCGAGCGGCGCCGGAACCGTACGCTGACCTGTATCGGCCACAATGCCGGTCATGTCGGTGAACAGTGTGTTTCCAGGCACCTTCCCGAACGCCACCGGCCGGACACCCGAATTCATCCGCCGAAGCTTGACTGGACCCTGACTGGACTGGCAAGTCTCTAGACATGAGTACTCCCCGCAGGAGACTCGGTCTCCGCTCACTCGTCCTGATACCCGCGCTGGCGACGGCGGGCCTGCTGGCCCCCGCCGCCCACTCGTCGGTGGCCCCGCTGTCCACCGGCACCATCTGCCACTCGGCGCTTCCGCCGGAGGCCGACGACACCCTCGGGCTCATCGCCGAGGGCGGCCCCTACCCCTATCCGCAGGACGGCGAGGTCTTCCAGAACCGTGAGGGCGTCCTGCCGCAGGAGCCGCAGGGCTACTACCACGAGTACACCGTCAAGACGCCGGGCTCGTCCGACCGCGGGGCCCGGCGCATCGTCACCGCCGAGAGCGGCACCGACTACTACACCTCGGACCACTACGTGACGTTCGACGCCATCGACTTCGGCTGCTGAGAGACGCCGGGGGCGATCTCTTAGGCCAACGGCTCGCCGCGATCGGGCAATGAGTCGACGAAACCGGCGCGTGATCGCGGCGAGCCCGCCGCCCTCGGTGACAGCGTCTGACCTGGTCGCTCTTTCAGGCGCTTTCTCAGGGGGTACGTCATGCGCACACTCACCGTCACCACGCTCGCCGCGGCCGGCCTGCTCTGCCTCGCACCGGACGCGGGCGCCACGCGCGCCGGCAGCCACCTCACCGTCACCGGCCAGGCCAGCCACCTGCGTCCCACGGTCGGCGAGGTCGAGACCGTCCGCTGGACGGTGACCAACACCGGCGACGGGCACCTGGATCACGTACGGCTCACCGCGTCGGTGCCGACCGGCTGGACCGTCAAGGACGGGCCCGGCTGCACGCACGTGGCCGCGAACCTCCGCTGCGAACTCGGCGGGCTCGACGCCGGCCGCCGCGTCAGCGTCGATGTTCCGATGGTCGTCCGCAAGCCGCTCGGCGCCGTCCAACTGCACGCGTGGGCCGTCGGCTCCGTCGGCCGGCTGACCGTTCCCGGCCCGGAGACCTCGTTCCAGGTGATCGTCGTCGGGCGCCGCTAGTACTACATAGCTAGATCATGTTGGGGATTTCGCTTCGTGAGTGTTCGGGGCATGCCACCTTGGTGGCATGC
>NZ_JBHLZP010000257.1:0-18869 GCF_042429965.1 Actinoallomurus acaciae | reverse complement strand
AGGAACAGGGCAGCATGATCCGCCGCTACATCATCTGGCGGAACAAACACGCCGCCGACAAACACCTACGCGACATCATCAACAGGGCGAACGTTGCTTGACGCGGCACTAGACATCCCTCGGCGGAGGCCGATCGCGGTCCGTCATGTACGGGCCAGCGCCGAGTTGTCGAGAATGACGATCCCGGCGACGGCCAGGATTCCTCCCAGGACCTGGACGGCCAGTGCCCAGGAGGTGGCCAGGGGTTCGTGGAAGACGGTCGCTCCGATCAGGACGGCACCGACCGGTTCAAGAGTGTCGATGACCGGCAGACTGATCGCCAGGGAGCCGGACTGGAAGGAGCTTTGGGCGAGGAGCACCCCGGCGCCACCGACGACGACCAGCGCATAGGGCTCCCAGCGCGCCAACGCGGCCGGTCCGTCGGCCCGGAACAGGTCGGCGGCGCTCTTGGTCAGGGCGTCGAGGAGCGCGAAGAGCAGTCCGGCGGCCGCCGCGTACAGAATGGTACGAGCGTGGGCGGACGCCCGGATGCCCGCCGGTATGAGGATGGCCACGAGGAACGCGACAACGGCCAGCAGGGGCACCCAGTGGCCCAGCCCGGGTGCCGCCGACCCGACGCTGGGCGGCAGCACCACCAGGAAGGCGGCCACGCCCCCGGCGGTGCACACCGCACCGGTCACCTCGGTGCGCGTGAGGTGCTGGGCGCGGCGCCAGGCGATCAGTGGCAGCGCGAAGAGCACGTCGGTCGACGCCAGCGGCATCACGAGCACCAGGGAACCGAAGGCGAGGGCCGCGCCCTGGATGACGTACGACGCCGCGGACATGCCGATGCCGGCGAGCCACAGCGGCCGGCGGGCCAAGGACAGGATCAGCCGTGGTCGCAGCGACTGGTCCTCGGGCACGGAGGAGGCCGCGGCCTGCTGGAGCACGGCCGCGACGGCGAAGCAGCAAGCGGCCAGGAGCGCGGCCGTCACCGCGACAACGGTAGCCATGGGTCACACCATGCTCGCATGTCGTGTACGCCCGTGGGCGGGAGGCGGCGTGTCGCGGGAAGCCATCGGCCACCGGCATGAATCCGGCGGGTACCGCCCAGAACCGACGGCGGCGGCATGCATTCGCCGACGTTAACGACGGTTCACGGCTGGGTACGCCGCTTTTCGGGCACCACTGCTCACACGCGTCCCACCGGTTGGGGCCATGACGGATTGGTCGGGGGTTGCCTGGTTCGGATGGTGAGGCCACGCCCGGGAAGGCTGAGCGGTGGATGAGACGACCCCGTGGCACGCGCGTGACGTCGCCGACATCGAGCGGTCTTTGCAGACGGGCGGTTACGGCCTGACCAGTGCCGAGGCGGCGGCCAGGCTCTCCCACTTCGGCCCGAACCGCCTGCGGCAACGGCCCAGGACCCCGCTCCTTCTGGTGGCGGTCCGGCAGTTTCTCAGTCCGCTGATCTTCATCATGTTCGTCGCGATGGTGGTCACGCTGGTCGTCGGCACCTATCTCGACGCCGGCGTGATCGCGGTCGCACTCGCCCTCAACGCGATCGTCGGCGTCACGCAGGAACGCAAGGCCGAGAACACGGTGCAGGCCCTCATGCGGCTCGTGGTGCCTCGCGCCAGGCTGGTCCGCGACGGCCGCGAGCAGGAGATCGACAGCGCCCGGCTCGTGCCCGGCGACCTCGTGGTGGTCGAAGCGGGTTCCCGCGTACCGGCCGACCTGCGGCTGATATCGGCCAGCCTCGTGAAGATCGACGAATCGCTGCTGACCGGTGAGTCGGCGACCGTGACCAAGAACGTCGAACCGGTCCCCGCCTCGGCGGCACTCGGCGACCGGAGGTCGATGGCGTACATGGGAACCATCGTCAGCAGCGGCCGGGGGCTGGGGATCGTCGTCGCCACGGGCGAGCGGACCGAACTCGGTGCCATCGCCGGCCTGATCAAGTCCGGGGAGCCCGCGCGGACCCCGATACAGGACCGGCTCGACCGGTTCGCCAAGATCATCGGTGCGGCCGTCGTCGCGATCTCCGGTGTCGCGTTCGTCAGCGGCATCGCCCTCGGCCGGTCGGTCGCCGAGATGTTCCGGATCGCGGTCGCGCTGGCCGTGGCCACGGTCCCCGAAGGACTTCCCGTCGCCGTCACGATCACCTTCGCGATCGGCGTCGGCCGGATGGCCCGACGACACGCGATCATCCGCCGGCTTCCCGCCGTGGAGACGCTGGGGAGCACGACGGTGATCGGATCGGACAAGACGGGCACGCTGACCGAGAACCGCATGTCCGTCCTCGAACTCTGGGTGGCCGGGAGACGCTATCGGATCGAGGGCGGCACCCCCGATGGCGAGATCGTCGACGACGAAGACGTTCCGGCCGCCATCGAAGGCTCCCGGGCCCTGCACCTCACCCTCCTGACCGGCGTACTGACGAACGCGGCCGACGTCTACCGCACGGAAGAGGGACTGCACGCCACCGGGGACCCGACCGAGATCGCGCTGCTGACCTCGGCGATGACGGCCGGCATGGAGCCGAGCGAGGTGCGAGCGGCGTACTCCACCGACGTCGACGTGCCCTTCGACCCGGCCCGGCGGCTCTCCGCGAGCGTCCGCGACCGGCACGGGGATCGGGCGCTGTACGTCAAGGGCGCGCCCGAAAAGCTGATCGCGATGTGCGCCCGCACCCTCACCGACGGCGACGAGACCGGGCCGTTCGACGCGGGGGCCGTCACGGCCGCGGCGTCCGACCAGGCCGCCAGGGGCCTGCGCGTCCTGGCGTTCGCCTACCGGCCGCTGCCGTGCAGGACCCATCCGCCGCCCCTCGACCAGGACCCGGACGACCTCGTGTTCTGCGGCCTCCAGGCCATGGCCGATCCGCCGCGCGCCGGCGTACGCGACGCCATCGCCGCCTGCCATGAGGCCGGGATCCGGGTCATCATGATCACCGGAGACCACGCCGACACCGCCGCCGCCATCGGCCGGCAACTCGGCATCTCCTCGCCGGACGGCGCGGTGCTCGACGGCTCCCGGCTCCGGCGGCTCAGCGACGATGAACTCCGCGCCGCGAGCCGGGACACGTCGGTCTTCGCACGCGTGGCCCCCGAACAGAAGCTGCGGATCGTGACCTGCCTGCAGGACATGGGTCACGTCGTCGCGGTCACCGGCGACGGCGTCAACGACGCGCCGGCGCTCAGAGCGGCCCAGATCGGCGTCGCCATGGGGCGCGACGGCACGGACGTCGCCCGGGAGGCCGCCGACATGGTGCTCGCCGACGACAACTTCGAGTCGATCGTCGCCGCGGTCGAGGAAGGACGAGTCACCTTCGACAACGTGCGCAAGGTGACGTTCTTCCTGATCTCCACCGCGATCGGGCTCGTGGCCGCGATCCTGGTCGGTCTGTGGCTGCGGTGGCCGTTGCTCATGCTGCCGGCACAGTTGCTGTGGCTGAATCTGGTGACCAGCGGCCTGCAGGACCTCGCCCTGGCGTTCGAACCGGGCGAGCACGGCGTACTGCGGCGCACTCCCCGGCGGCGGAGCGAGGGCATCATGAGCCCGATCGTCTGGGAACGGGCCCTGATCGCCGGCGCGGTGATGGCCGTGGGCACGCTGCGGCTGTTCCGGTGGGAGCTGACCATGGGAGGGTCACTGCATCGGGCCCAGACGGTGGCGTTGAGCACCATGGTCGTGTTCCAGGCCTTCCAGGTCGGCAACACGCGGTCAGAGTGGCGCTCGATCTTCCGGATCAGCCCGTTCGCCAATCGCTTCCTGTTCCTCGCCACGGCCGCCGCGCTCGGCGTGCACGTCACCGCCCTCTACCTTCCGGTGACCCAGTACGTGTTGCGCGTCGAGCCGATCGAACTCCAGGCATGGCTCCGGATCGTCGCGGTGGCGGCAAGCGTCATCGTGGCGATGGAACTGCACAAGGCGCTCCGGAGGCGAGCCGGTCGCCGGGGGCGGTTCGACGGCCCCGAGGCGGCGGCGCGATGAACGGTGAGCCCATCGTCGTCGGTTACAACGACACGAAGCACAGCCGCGAGGCCCTGGCCTGGGCGGCACGGGAGGCCGACCGGCGCGACGCGCCCTTGACCGTCCTGTTCGCCGCCGACTACCCGGGGATGACCCTCGGCTACGGCCCCGGGCTCCTCGAACCCGCGCCGGACGCCCTCGAAGCCGCCGAAGAGGTGACCGCGAAGGGCGTCGCGGCGGCCCACGCGATACAGCCGGGCATTCGCGTCAATGGCGTCACCACGGTGACGAGCCCCGCGAACGCGCTCATCGACGCCACCGACCACGCCCGGCTCCTGGTGATCGGCACCCGGGGTCTCAGCTCCGTGCTCGGCGCGCTGCTCGGATCGGTCGCCTTCACGGTCGCCGGACGAGCCGCCTGCCCCGTGATCGTCATCAAGAAGAGTGCGGGCACCCGCCCGATCGGTCCCGGCCATCGGGTCGTCGTGGGGACGGACGGCTCATCGCCGGCGGCCAGGGCGGTGACGTTCGCCGCCGACTTCGCGGCGCAGACGTCGGCGGAGCTCGAGGTGATCACCTGTACCGGGCAGGACACCTCCGGCGCCGCCGACGCGCAGCTCCTTCGTGGCGGCGCGAGGAGCATCGCCGACCGGGCGGAGGCGTCGCTGCGCGAGACCCACCCCGCACTTCCGGTGGTCATGATGGTGGCGGACGGTGCCGCCGAGCAGAAACTCATCGACGCGTCCGCCGACGCCGGGCTGCTCGTCGTCGGGTCACGTGGGCGCGGCGCCTTCCGCGGGCTGCTGCTCGGATCCGTGAGCCACGCCGTGATCCACGGCGCGCCGTGCCCGGTCGGAGTGATCGGTGGCTGGCCGTGACGGTGGCGGCCGCGCACGAGCGATGCCCGTCACGCGACCCGTGGCCGGGTCGGCTGCGCCTGTCCGGGCGGGGAGGATCTCCGTGGGTGGTTACTGGCTCAATGTGGCGCTGATCTGCGCGCTGGTCCTGATCAACGCGTTGTTCGCGGGCAGCGAGATAGCCCTGATCTCTGTTCGCGAGGGGCAGGTACGGCAGTTGGAGCGCCGCGGTTTCGCCGGCGCCCGGACCCTGGCCCGGCTGGCGCGAGATCCGAACCGGTTCCTGGCCACGATCCAGATCGGGATCACGCTGGCCGGCTTCCTGGCCTCGGCGACGGCGGCGGTGTCGCTGGCCAGGCCGCTGACGCCTCGGCTGGGCTTTCTCGGCGGCGCCGCCGAGGCGGTGGCGATCGCGCTCGTGACACTCGTCCTGACCTTCGCCACCCTGGTGTTCGGTGAGCTCGCCCCCAAGCGGCTGGCGATGCAGCACGCCCAGCGGTGGGCGCTGCTGGTGGGCCGGCCGCTGAACGCGCTCGCGACGGTCTGCCGGCCCGCGGTGTGGGTGCTGAGCAAGGCGACCGACGTCACCGTACGGGTGTTCGGCGGAAACCCGGAGATGCTCAGGGAACAGCTCAGCTCCGAGGAACTACGGGATCTGGTGATCGGGCAACGCGGCCTGGACCGCGAGCAGCGCCGGATGGTGATCGGAGCGATGGAACTGCACGAGCGGACCCTGCGGGAGGTGCTGGTCCCCCGCCGCGCGGTGTTCACCATCCCCGCCGACGCCCCGATCGCGGCGGCCCAGGCGATGCTGGCCGCCTCCGGGCACTCTCGCGCCCCGGTGCTGGCCTCCTCGCGGCTGGAGGACGTCGTGGGAGTGGTCCACCTCCGTGACCTGCTCACCGAGGAGGGAACGGTGACCGAGGTCGCGCGTCCGGCCGTGCTGTTCCCCGACACTCTGCGGATCTCCGAGGCACTGCGCCGGTTCAAGACCGATCGGCAGCAGTTCGCACTGGTCGTCGACGAGCGCAGCGCGGTGAGCGGAATCGTCACGCTGGAGGATCTGCTGGAGGAGATCGTCGGTGAGATCTACGACGAGACCGACCGCGACGTCATGGAGGCGCAACGGTTCTCCGACGGATCGCTCCTGCTCCCGGGCAGCTTCCCGGTCCACGACCTGCCCGACCTCGGCGTCGAGATCATCGACGCGCCCCGAGGGGCCTACACCACGATCGCCGGGCTGGTCCTGGCCGCCCTGGGCCGCATCCCCGACCGGCCCGGAGATCAGGTGGAACTGGCCGACTGGACCATCGAGGTCATCAGTGTGGCCCACCACACGATCACGTCCGTCCACCTGCACCCCCGCGGCGAGGCGGGCGGTGGTGAGTGATGGACCTCCGGCGCGGCTTCGAGGACGCCCGGCGGGCGGAGGATGAGTGGTCGCTCGTCTACGAAGGCCTGGAGCCCCGTGACGAGGGTACCCGGGAGACGTTGCTGACCTGCGGCAACGGATACATGGCGGCCCGCGGCGCGGCACCGGAGGCGCGGGCCGACGGCGTGCACTATCCGGGCACCTACGTCGCGGGCGTCTACAACCGGCTCGTGTCGTACGTGGAGGGCGGGCCCCGGGAGGACGAGAGCATCGTCAACCTCCCCAACTGGCTTCCCCTCACCTTCCGCGCCGACGAGGAGGACTGGTTCGAGCCGGGCTCGTACCGGATCGTGGACCATCGCGCCGCGCTGGACCTGCGCCGCGGGCTGTACCTGCGCGACCTCACGGTCGTGGATCCGCGCGGGCGCCGCACGCGTGTCCGGCAGGAGCGGCTGGTGTCGATGGACCGGCCGCACCTGGCGTACCTGCGCACCGTCCTCACGCCCGAGGACTGGTCCGGCGCCCTGTGCGTACGGAGCCTGCTGGACGGGCGGGTGGAGAACGGCAACGTCGCGGAGTTCGCCGCCCTGGCCAAGCGTCACCTCGGGCCGCCTGCCACCGGTCACGACGAACACTCCGTGTGGCTGGTCGCCGAGACCACGACGTCGGGTATCCGGGTCGCGGAGGCGATGCGCACCGCCGTGCACGCCGGGTCCGTGCCGGAGCGCAGGCCGGTCGGAGGACCGGGCTGGGCGGGTGAGGAGCTGACCGTCGCGGTCGAGCCCGGGAGTCCGGTCACGGTCGACAAGACGGTCGCCGTGTACACCTCACGGGACCGCGCCATCAGCGAGCCGCTCGACGCCGCGCGCCGCGAGCTCGCCGACGCGCCCGGCTTCCCCGCGGCGCGTGACGCGCACGCCCTCGTGTGGGAGCAGTTGTGGCGGCGCTTCCGGTTGTCCTTCGACGGAACGGATCGGGTCGCGGATCGCCGCGCCGTCAACGTCCACCTGTGCCATGTCCTGCAGACCCTGTCGCATCACAGCGCCGACTGGACGTGGGCGTGCCCGCCCGCGGGCTGCACGGGGAGGCGTACCGGGGGCGGGTCTTCTGGGACGAGCTGTTCGTCTTTCCGCTACAGAATCTGCGCATGCCCGAGCTGACCCGGGCGCTCCTGCTCTACCGGTACCGGCGGCTGCCGCAGGCCCGCCGGAACGCGGCCGCGATGGGTGCGGCGGGCGCGCTGTTCCCGTGGCAGAGCGGCAGCGACGGCCGGGAGGAGACGCCCGAGGCGTTCTACAACGTCCGGTCCGGGCGCTGGATGGCCGACAACTCCCGGCGGCAGTACCACGTCAACCTCGCGATCGCCTACAACGTCTGGCAGTACTTCCAGGTCACCGCGGACGTCGACTTCCTCACCGCCTACGGTGCCGAGCTCCTGGTGGAGATCGCGCGGTTCTGGGTGGGCATCGCCGAGCACGACACGGTACGGGACCGCTACCACGTGCGGGGCGTGATGGGACCGGACGAGTTCCAGGACGGCCATCCCGGCCGGGCCGCGGGTGGCCTGGACGACAACGCCTACGTCAACGTCATGGTCTCCTGGGCGCTCGCCCGCGCCCGGGACGCCTACGACGTGCTCGGCGGGCATCACACCGGTGACCTGTGGGAACGCCTCGGGCTCACCGATGCCGAACGGGACCACTGGGACCACGTCGGCCGCCGCCTGTACGTCCCTTTCCTGCCGAACGGCCTGCTCAGCCAGTTCGACAGGTACGACGACCTCGAAGAGCTCGAATGGGACGCCTACCGCGCCCGGTACGGCGAGATCGGGCGCCTGGACCTGATCCTCGAGGCCGAGCGCGACACCGTCAACCGGTACAAGGCGTCCAAACAGGCCGACGTGCTCATGCTGTTCTACCTGTTCAGCGCGGACGAGCTCACCGCGCTCCTGCGCCGGCTCGGCTACGACTTCGACCCGGCCACCATCCCCGCCACCATCGACCACTACCTCGCCCGTACGAGTCACGGCTCGACGCTGAGCCGCGTCGTGCACTCCTGGGTCCTCGCCCGCGCCGACCGGCGAGCCTCATGGCACCTGTTCACCGAGGCGCTCGACGCCGACCTGTCCGACACCCAGGGCGGAACCACCCGGGAGGGCATCCACCTCGGCGCGATGGCCGCGACCGCCGACATCCTCCAACGCTGCTACACCGGCCTGGAGACACGCCACGACGCCCTCTGGCTCCACCCGTGCCTCCCCGACGCCCTCGACGCGCTCGACTTCGACCTGCGCTACCGGGGACACCGGATGACGTTCCACATCACCCACGAACGGATCTCGGTCCACGCGATGCCCAGCGCCGCACCCCCGGTGACCGTGATCATCGACGACCGCCGCCACGTCCTGCGCAGCGGCGCCCGGATCACCGCCGACACGACGGCACCGTGAACTCGCCCGCCCGGCGGAGGACGGTGATCGCGGCGGAAGGTAGGGTCATCGGGCGGATGGCCGCACCCGTGCCGCTGGAAGCAGGGTCGGGGCGGAAGACGGGAGTGCGAGCCGTGGTTCCATCAGCAGATCGACGAGGGTCGGACTCCGACGCGGAACTGCGGGAGTCTCGGCAGCCGGCCGGAATCGAACAGCGGATGCAGGCCAAACTGGACAAGGTTCTGCTGCGCCCCGAATATCGGGAAGGTGTCGAGCGGCTGATGCGCGGTCAGTGGCGCGAGCCCGTGATCGCGCTGCGCCTTGACGAGAACCACGACCTGGGGTTCGACGTACCCGGCCGGCGGCTGGACGGCACCGTCAAGGGGAAGCGGCTCGTCCGGCGTTTCTTCTGGAACATCGCACGGGGCATGGCCGGCCTGGTCATCAACGTCTTCATGCTGTTCAACGCCGGGGGCGTCGGGAACCCGTTCAGGCGGGAGATCCGGGTGACCGGCCCGGCGGACGCGATGGCACTCGGCCTGCTGGACGCGCTGCGGCCCGCGAAGGGGCCCTGGCTGGTCTGTTCACCGTCGAGCCTCGCACTGGTGGACACCGGACCCACGTACCTGGATCCGGCCGACGCCGCGCCGCCCCGGATCCTGTGGCAGGCGCGAAAGCCACAGGGCCCGGAGGTCAACCTCCGTACCCGCGCCCTCACCTGGCCGGACGGCTCCAAGTTCAAATTCCCGCTGTACCGCGAGTCCGAGGCCCGGCACCTCCAGAAGTACTACGGGCCCTCGTACACCATCAACTGGCACGGCAACCCTGAATGAGCCATTCGGGGCCCAGAATCGTGCGGCGGACGAGCGTACCCCGCCAGCGCCGGAGCAGATCGGCGTCCTTGTAGTCCACGTAGGTGGCGTCATCGAGGGGGTTGCGCTTGACGCGCCGCCGGTCGGGCACGGGTCTTCCTCCTCCTGGCCGGGTGGAGTGCGGTCGCTGGTCGCGTGGTCTCACCGGTCGGGGGTGAGAACGCCGGTGGCGTAGGCGCGCACGAGCCGGCGTGGCACGAGGTGACGTCGCCCGTCGATGACGATCGGCACCAGATCGGGGCGCCGCGCCTTCCACTGTGAGCGCCGGGATCGCGTGTTCGCCCGGGAGGTACGCCGTTTGGGCACTGCCACGGGGGTCTCCTTCCGCTGGAATGTGGGGTTGTCAGGCGGCGGCGCGGCCGAAGCGGAGCCGGGCGTCGAGCCGGGCGGCGTCCAGGTCGCCGTCCGCCAGCCATCCGGCGACGGCGTCGGTGTCGTCGTCGGTGAGGATCGGGCCCACCGGGATCGCCGCGCCGCGCGGCCGCCGATCGGTGTCACAGGGTTGCACCACCAGGTAGCAGCCGCTGTCGTACGCCGGGCCGATCTGGCAGCGCGGCGCGCGCAGCAGGCATCCCGTACGGATGAGGACTCCGTGCCGGCTTCGCCGCACGACCGCGGCGAGCCGCGACAGCAGCTCCGGCGGACGATCGCCGGTGCAGCACGGGCCCGCCCGGCAGACGGCCACCGTGAAGGACTGGTCGGTCACTGTTCCTCCTCACCGTCGACGCGTCGAGCCTATCGATATTGGTTTTCATTTTCAATACAACCGCGACGCCACGGCCAGGTCTCTCGGGATGTGCGGGTCGTCGGCCGCGAGAATCTCAGGTGGGCAGCCGGAGGTACGGAGCGACGCTGCGGAGCTTCTCGCGCGTCTCCTCGTACTCTCGCTCGGGAGTGGACTGCCGCATCACCCCTGCCCCCGCGCGCAGCCAGGTCTCCCCTCCGTACCGGAAGACGGTGCGCAGCACGAGCGCGGCGTCGAGGGCGCCCTGGGTGTCCGCGGTCAGCACGGCTCCCCCGTAGAGGCCGCGGGAGCCGGGCTCGTGGCGGGCGAGGGCGGCAAGCGCGGCGGCCTTCGGGACGCCGGTCGCGGTGACGGCCGGGAACAGCGTGCCGAACGCCGGCCATGGGCCGACGCCGACGCGTAGGCGTCCGGCGACCCGGGAGGCCAGGTGCTGTACCGAGCCGCGTTCTTGGACGGTCATGAACTCCTCGACCGCGACGGAGCCGGGCCGGCAGATCGTCTGGAGTTCCTCGCAGGCCAGCCGTACGGAGATGGCGTGTTCGTGCACCTCCTTGGCGTCCGCGAGGAGTTCGGCGCGCAGGCGCCGGTCCTGCTCGGGACCAAGGCCGAGGGCCCTGGTGCCGGCGAGCGGCTGGGTGGAGACCCGTCCGCCCGGTTCTATCCGCGCGATGGTCTCCGGGCTGAACCCGGCCGCCCGCCAGCCACCCAGGTCGAGGAGGAACGACCGGGCCGGGGTGTTCCCCCGCCGGCCGGCGAGGTAGGTGGCCGCCAGGTCCGGCCGGACCCCGTCGGGAAGCGGGACGGCGCGGGAGAGGACGGCCTTGTCGATTCGCCCTGCCTTGATGTCGGCGATCGTGTCGGCCACGCCGTTCTTGTAGGCGTCACCGTCCTCCCCCAGGATGCGTTCGACATCGCCGACCGGTCGGGTGCGGGCGAGCGGATCGCCTTGGGGCGCGCTGCGGAGCAGCCGGGCCACCTTGGCCGTCCAGGTGCCATCGACCGCGTGCAGTTCGGCCTTTCCGGGCGTGAGGACGGCTTCCACACTGGGCACCAGCAGCTGAAGCAGCGGCCGGGTGCCCGCGTACGGCCGGTCGCCGTGCAGCAGATGGGCCAGTTCGAAGGTGGCCCAGCCGAAGACCCGCCGTCCGCCGGGGTGGACCGCGCCGAGGGCCGAGAGCGCCGCCGCGATCCGGTCGAGCGGGCGGCCGCCGGTCGCGACGGTCCACTCCCCTCCGGCGGCGCGGGCGGTGATCCGTACCGCGTCCGCGGTGAGCGTGACGGCGGCCCCCGCGGCAAAGTGCCAGCAGCCCTCCCGCTCGTAGACGACGTACTGGCCGCCGAGGCCGGCGGCCAGGTGCGCGGCGGCGCGGGCCGGATCGTCGGGCGCCTGGAGGACCTCTTCGTAACGCACGGCGGGAACCTGATGTGCCCAGTTCTGCCAGGGCGTCCGTACCTGCTCGATCATTGTCAGACTCTTCTCCGCGAAGGTTTTCGCCGGTCGGCTCGGGCGGGCGTTCACCGGGCGGCGGCCAGGCGCCAGCCCTCGGCCCGCGCGCGCTCACGCCAGAAGTCCGCATAGGTGCCGCCGGCGTCGACGAGTTCGCCGTGCGTGCCCTGCTCGGTGATCCGGCCGCCGTCGAGGACCAGGATCTGGTCCGCGGCCAGGACGGTCCGCAGCCGATGGGCGATCACGAGGAGCGACTTGTCGGTGGCCAGTGTGGCGATCGCCGATTCGAGGATCGTCTCGTTCTCGGGGTCGAGAGCCGCGGTCGCCTCATCGAGGACCAGGATCGGAGCGTCCTTGAGCAGCGCGCGTGCGATGGAGATCCGCTGCCGCTGGCCGCCGGACAGGGAGGTCCCGCGCTCGCCGACCCGGGTCGCCCAGCCGTCGGGCAGCTCCGCGACGACGCGGTCCAGGCCCGACAGCTCCGCCGCGCGCCCGAGCTTCTCGGCGCTCGCGCCGGGGTCGCCGATCCGGACGTTGGCCTCGATCGTGTCGTCGAAGAGATAGACGTCCTGGAAGACGATGGCGACGGTGGCGGTCAGGCGCTCGGGCGCGATGTCGCGCACGTCGGCTCCGCCGATGCGGACGGTTCCAGCCGTGGCGTCCCAGAAGCGCGCGAGCAGCCGTGCCACGGTGGTCTTGCCGGCGCCCGAAGGACCGACGAGTGCCGTCAGGCCGCGCTCGGGAAGGCGGAAGCCGACACCGTCGAGTACCGGCGGCGGGGCCGCGGCGGCGGGTGCACGCGGGTAGGCGAAGCGCACCCGGTCGAACTCCACATCGGTGCCGTTCGGCGTCTTCGGGTCCGCGGGCTGCGGGAAGGGCGTCTCCTCCAGGACCGCGTTCAGCCTCTCGAGGTTGTTGCATGCGATGCGCAGGCCGGCCCCGAGGTCGGCGGCGCCGGACACGCTGTCGACCAGCCGGCCGGTGAGCACGACCAGGGCGATGAGGGTGGGCGCGGCGAGGGTACCGTCCAGCACCCAGGCGACCTGGAGCGCCAGCAGGAGGGCGAAGACCATGCGGGCGGCGAAGGCGAAGGACACCAGGCCCGGGACGCCGCGCACGATCAGGGCGCGGTCCGCGCGGGACTCCGCCCGCAGGGCCTGCTCCAGGTCGGCGTGTCCGTCGACCGTACGGCCGAAGGCCCGCAGCACCGGCTGGTTCTGGGCGAACTCCAGCACCCGGTCGGCCGATTCGTCGATCGCGGTCTCGCGCCCGCGGTCGAGGCGGCGCACCACGCGGGTGCTCCAGACGTGCACCCCCAGCAGCACCGGTGCGCACAGCAGCAGGACGAGCGCGACGCGCCGGTCGAAGAGGAAGGTGGCGAGGATGAGGGTGACGGGTGTGAGCACCGAGCCGATCAGGGGCCGGAGCAGGTGCGCCGGCATGTTCATCACCTGGATGACGTTCTGGCTCGCCATCCGGCCGAGTTCGGCGGCCCGCGTGCCGGTGAACCAGCCGACCGGAAGTTCCAGGGCCCGGTCGGCGAGCCGCCGGTGCAGGACCCGGGAGATGCGCGAGCCGACGGTGAACCCCCGGCTCAGGCACGCGGCCTGGACGACGGCGTAGCCGAGCGAGCACAGGATGAGGGCCGTGAGCCAGGGCCACGCCGGTCCGGATCCGTGGGCGAGGAGCGTCCGCAGGAGCGGTACGAGCAGGGCGAAGGCCACGCCCTGCAGGACGGCGGCACCGGCCATCAGGGCGAGCAGGCGCTTGAGGGGGCCGGAGCCCTCGCGCCCCAGGACGTGGAAAAGTTGGCGGATCATCGATGCGTGCCCTTCGCGCTGAGGTCCGTGGAGGACGTCGTCGTGGTGAGGGGGCCGGCGGCGTCCAGGCCCTGGGCGTGCCACATGCGCGCGTAGCGGCCCGTCGCGGCCAGGAGTTCCTCGTGGCGGCCCTGCTCGGCGATCCGTCCGCCGTCCAGGACGACGATGCGGTCGGCGGAGCGGACGGTCGAGAGGCGGTGCGCGATGACGAGCAGCGTGCGGCCGGCGGCGAGGGTGGACAGGGCGTCCTGGATGAGCGACTCGGACCGTGGGTCGGCGAACGCCGTGGCCTCGTCCAGGACGACGATCGGTGTGTCGGCGAGCAGTGCGCGGGCGATGGACAGGCGCTGGGCCTCGCCGCCGGACAGCGTGACGTCGGCGCCGAGGACCGTGGCGTACCCGTCGGGCAGCGCGGTGATCCGGTCGTGGATCTGCGCGGCCCGTGCGGCCCGCTCCACCTCGGCGTCGGTGGCCTCCGGACGGCCCAGCCGGATGTTGTCGGCGACGGTGGTGCGCAGCAGCCGCACGTCCTGGAGGACGAAACCGACGTGGCGGTACAGCTCGGCGGCCGCGATCTCGCGTACGTCGGCGCCGCCGACGGTGACCGTGCCGGCGGTGACATCGTGGAAGCGGAGCAGCAGCGCGGCCAGCGTCGACTTGCCGGATCCGGACGGCCCGACCAGTGCGGTGACCGTTCCCGGTTCCAGGTCCAGGTCGATGTCCTTGAGCACGTCGGTGCGCCCGTCGTAGGAGAACGACACTCCACGCATCGACACCCGGGCGTCGGCCGGGGCCACGGGGTCGGCCGGCTCCGGCAGAACCGGCGCGTCGAGCAGAGCGGTGATCCGGGCGGCCGCGGCCTGACCGGTCCTGATCTGCTGCATGCGAGCGCCGACCAGTCCCATCGGCGCACTGACCAGCGGGCCGAGGAGCACGAAGGGCACCAGGTCGGCGGCGGGCGTCCAGCCGGCCGCCACGAGGGCGACTCCGGCCGTGACGAGAACGAGCAGCACGACGACCGGGGCGACGACGAGCAGGGCGGCGGTCGAGGGGATGAGGGTGGCCCGGACCCACCCGGTGAAGAACTCCGCGAAGGCGTCGGTCGCCGCCAGGAACCGGCCGTGGGCGCTTCGGCCGCGGCCGAAGGACTTCACGACGGCGATGCCGTTCGCGAACTCCACCGCGGCCGAGGAGATCCTGCCCTGCGCCGCGCCGTACTCGGCCATGTTCGCCTTGGCACCGGCCATGGCGCGGCTGAACAGGTACACCCCTGCCGCGAGCGGCAGGACGCTCAGCAGCGCCGGCCGCCAGTCGACGGTGAACAGGTAGACCAGGGCGAGGGCGGGGGCGGTGAGCAGCGTGGTGACGTCCAGGAGCGTGTGGGCGACCAGCGAGTGCAGGGCGCTCACGTCGTCCTGGATGGCGCTCTTCAGCTCACCGGATCCTGCGGCGCTGATCCGGCCGAGCGGCATCCGGCCGATGTGCCCGGCCAGGTCGAGGCGCAGGCGCAGCTGCATCCGGTTGTCGGCGAGGTGGCCGACGACCCCGGCGCAGAATCCGAGGATCAGCGCGGCGAGGCCGGCGGCGCAGGCGAGGCTCACCAGGGGCCACAGGCGGCCGCCGGTGGGCGCGGTGCCGCCGCTGAGCCGTTCGGCGATCAGCGTGACGGCGATGAAGGGCACGACGCCCGCGAGGGCACCGGCGGCCTGAAGGGCGATGGCCACCGCGAGGGTGCGCCGTACACCGCGCAGGACGCGGCGCAGCGGGGGCCTGTCCGGTGGGTACGAAGCGGTCGCCGTGGCAGGGCGTTCGCTCATTTGGTGAGAACTCCGATCTCGGGGACGGCCTGGCCACCGGCTTCGGTGATGCGGTGGCTCGTCATTCCGGCCTCGCGGGCGAGTTGGGCGACGTCGATGGTGTGCCAGAGGTAGCTGTCGCTGACCTCGCGGACGGTGCGGTCGTCCCGCAGGACCTTCCAGGTGGTGGTGAACCGCATGGCGTCACCGGACGCGGGCTCGCCGCCGATCCACCACTCGTAGGTCTGGCGGCCGATGGTCTCGCGCAGCGACATCACCGGCGGGATGTGGCGAGGCGCGCTGACGCCCATGAGCTCGACGATGATGGAGCCGCCGGGCGGAAGCCGTTCGGCCAGGCGCCGCCACAGGGCGGTGCGCTCACGCCGGGTCAGGTGGCCGGCCACGCCGAAGATGACCACCGCGGACACGCGGTCCGGCAGCCGCAGGTTCTGGGCGAAGCCGTCGGTGACGGTGACGCGGCGGCGCAGGTCCGGATCGCCGGCGACGCGGGCGGTGAGGACGGCGCGCATGGTGGCGGACGGTTCGGCGGCGATGATGTCGGCGCCGGGCAGTGCGGCCGCGATGACCTCGGTGATCCGGCCCGTGCCCGCGCCGATCTCCACGATCGGGCCGTGGGAGGCGTCGACGGACGCCAGCGCGCGGGCGAGCGGAGGGCCGCTGCCGGCGGTGTGGCGGACGGCGACCATGTCGTAGAACTCCGCCGAGGGTGTGTAGTAGTCGATCATGCGTCTCCTGGGCGCGGTGCGTAGGCGGGGCGGACGGTCAGGGCGTGCTCGGCCACCCCCGGGTGTCCCGGGCGAAGGACGGGCTCAGCCGCCGCAGGACGGTGCGCACGACCCGTTCGCGCCCCGGGTTGAGGTAGAAGTGGTCGCCGGGGAAGACGTGGACGGCCGTGCGCGCCGTGGTCAGCGCGGTCCATCCCCCGGCGTGGTCGGCGCTCCGCGCGAGCCGCAGCTCCGGGTCGGCGTCGCCGGTGAACACCTCGATCGGGCAGTCCAGCGGGCGGCGCGCCACCGGCCGGTAGGTCTCGATGAGCCGGTAGTCGTTGCGGACGTAACCGAGCACGGCCGTGCGCAGCTCGGGGTCGGCCAGCACCTCGGGGTGGGTGCCGCCGAGCCGTTCCAGCTCGGCGCACAGCGCGGCGTCGTCCTGCCGGTGCACCTCACCGGTCCGGGCGATCCCGGGTGCCTCACGGCCGGAGGCGAACAGCCGCCGGGGCCCCGACACTCCACGGTCGCGCAGCTCATGGGCGAGTTCCCAGGCGACGGCCGAGCCCATGCTGTGGCCGAACAGGGCGTACGGACGATCGAGCACCCGCAGCAGAGAGCCGGCGACCGCGCTCACCAGCTCGTCCATCCGGTCGACCAGGGGGTCGCTCCAGCGGTCCTCCCGGCCGGGGTACTGCACGGCGATCAGCTCGACGTCGGGCGGCAGCAAGGTGGCCCAGGGACGGTAGGAGCCGGCCCCGCCTCCGGCGTGCGGGAGACAGACCAGCCTGAACCGCGCCCCCGGGCGCGCCGCCCAGCACCGCAGCCAGGGGCCGAGGCGACGCTGCCCGGATCCGGTGGTCCGGGAGGTCGGAGGGGAGGTGTTCACCAGGCCACCGGCATCCGCTCGACGCCGAAGGTGGCCGAGTCGTGCTTGAACACGATCTCCTCATACGGCACCGCGAGCCGGAGCGTCGGCACACGCTGGATGAGCGTCCGCAGTGCGATCTCCAACTCCAGCCGGGCGAGCTGCTGGCCGATGCACTGGTGCACGCCGTGACCGAAGGCCAGGTGGTGGTTGTCGTCGCGGCGGAGGTCGACGGTCTGCGGGTCGGGGAACCGGCCGGGGTCGTGGTTGGCCCCGGCGATCAGGCCGATGACACCGTCGTCGGCGGGGATCGTTTCGCCGGACAGCCGGATCTCCTCGGCGGCGACGCGCAACGGGATGGAGTCGGCGACGGACAGCACCCGCAGCAGCTCTTCCACCGCGGAGGGCACCAGGTCGGGCTCGGCGCGCAGCTCCTCCAGCAGGTCGGGGCGCCGGAGCAGCAGCAGGGCCGACAGGGCGATCATGCTGGTGGTGGTCTCGCGGCCGGCGTTGATGGTGATGCCGACGACGGACAGCAGCTCCCGCATGGTGAGGTCGCCGGTCAGCAGACGGTCGGTGACCAGCCGGGACAGCAGGTCCTCACCGGGCCGTTCCCTGCGCTCGGCGATGAGGTCGGACAGCATCGTGAACAGGCCGCTCAGCGCCTCGGCGACCTGCTCGGCCGTGCTGGTCCTGGAGCCGGAGACGCGGGTGACGTCCCGGAAGAACTCCAGGTTCTCCCGGGGGATGCCGAGCAGCTCACAGATCACCGACGTCGACACCGCGTTGGCGTAGGACGCGACGAAGTCGGCCGGCTGCGGCGCGGCGAGCATGTCGTCCAGGACGCCGTCCACGATGGCCTGGACGGCGGGCCGCATCGCGCGGACCTTGCGGACGGTGAACTCCGGCAGCAGCATCCGGCGGTAGCGGGTGTGCTCCGGCGGGTCGGTGCGGATGAACGGCCGCAGCCTGGCACCGGCCTCCTGCTCGCCCACGCCGAGCGCGGGAAAGCCCGGCCGGCGGATGTCGGCGCTGACGCGCGGGTCGGACAGCAGGGCGCGGACGTCGTCGTAGCGGGTGACCACCCAGGCGGGGCGCCCGGTCGGCAGGGTCACGCGGGCGACGGGTTCCTCGGTACGCAGGGTGGCGTACTCCTCGGGCGCGGCGAAGGGACACCCGCGGCGGATCGGGAAGTCCCGGGGAGGCGTCGGGGGCACAGGTGCGTTCATGGCTGGTCCTCTGTCGGGGTGATGGGGTCGGGGGTGAGTACGGCGAGGGGCGGGCCGCCGGGGCGCGCGGTCAACGGCCGCGTGCGGAGTCCGGACTCCTCCGCGACGCGGTCGAGTCCGAAGGGGATCCAGCGGTAGGAGTCGTGCACCTCGCGGAGCGGGGCGGCGCCGTCCTCCCCGGCCGCGTCGAACACCCGGTAGGCGCTGTGCAACCGCATGGCGGAGGCGTCCTCGGGGTCGGGGGCGCCGGAGAACCACCACTCGTAGCGGTGCCGTCCGGCGTGGGCGGTGGCCATCCGGGCCGGTGGCAGAGTGACGGGCTCCGCGACTCCCATCAGCTCGACGACGACCCGGCCGCCGGGAACGAGCCGTTCCCGCAGGCGGCTCCACAGGTGCTCGCGCTGTCCGGCGTCGAGGTGGCCGAGCACACCGCAGAGGATCGCCGCGCCGATGCGGTCCGGGAGTTCCAGATCGGGGGCCGAGCCGTCGGTGACCGTGACCCGCCGGCGCAGGTCGGGGTCGCCGAAGACGCGGCTGGTCAGCACGGCGCGCATGCCGGTGGCCGGCTCACAGGCCAGGATCTCCGCGTCCGGCAGGGCCCGCGCGACGGCCGCGGTGACCAGGCCGGTGCCGGCCCCGATGTCGACGATCACGCCGTCGGCGGTGTCGAGTCCGGCCAGCGCGCGAGCGACGGCCGGACCGCTCGACGTGGCGGTGTGCGTGCCCGCGACGAGGTCGAAGAACTCGGCGGAC
>NZ_JBHLZP010000256.1:0-11651 GCF_042429965.1 Actinoallomurus acaciae | reverse complement strand
GGCGCGGCGCGGGTCGCGGAGCTGTGCGGGCGGCTCCCGCTGGCCCTGCGGATCGCCGGGGCACGCCTGGCCGCGCATCCGGACCTGTCCCTGTCCGCGTTCGCGGACCGGCTGTCCGACGCACGGCGCAGGCTGGACGAGCTCCGGCACGCCGACCTCGCAGTACGCACCAGCTTCACCGCCAGCCTGGAAGGGCTGGCCGCCGAACCCGACGGCGACACGCTGGTCCGTACCTTCGTGCTGCTCGGGCTGCTGGACGGCCCCGACGTCGCCACGCCCGTGGTCACGGCGCTGACCGGGCTGTCGCCCGAGCACACGCGGACGGCCCTCGAACGCCTCGCGGAGGCGCAGCTGCTGAGCGCCGCCGGGCCCGGCCGTTACGGCATGCACGATCTCGTCCGGCTCTACGCGCGTGAGCGCGCGCACGAGGATCTGCCGGAGGAGACCCGCGCCGCCGCCTGGGGGCGGGCGATGCGTCACTACCTGGCGACCTGCCGGTCCGCCGCGCTGATGCTCGACCAGTCCCCCGACCACCGTCACTCCATCGGCCCGGCCACCCGCCCCGAGGACCAGGGCGAGGTGCGTTTCGCGGATCGGCGCGCCGCGATCCGCTGGATCGACGCCGAGCACGACAACCTCCTCGCGGCGGTGCGCCAGGCCGCCACGGCGTCGGGAGACGAGGGCCCCTCGTTCGCGACCGGGCTGTCCGCCGCCCTGTTCCGGCCGTTCGACATGCGCGGCAAGTACGAGGACCGGGTCACCGTCGGGCGGCTCGCGCTCGGCGCCGCCTGCCGCATCGGCGACCTCTGCGCGGAGGCGCAGGCGCTCAACGACCTCGGCTGGGCCTGTCTCGTGGCCGGTGACCTCGACGCCGCGGTCGACCACCTCGAACGGTCGGTGGCACGGTGGCGGCAGACCGACATGCGGCTGGGCACGGCCTACTCGGTCGCCAACCTCGGATCGCTGTACGCCTCGCAGCGGAACAACGAGGCGGCTCTCATCAACTGCCGGTGGAGCGTCGAGGTCTTTCGCGAGGTCGGCGACCGCCACGGCGAGGCCCGGGCGCTGATCAACCTCGCCAGCAGCCACCAGCGCAGCGGCCGCTACGCGGAGGCGATCGCCGCCAACGAGCGGAGTCTGGAGCTGCACACGGAGCTGGGCCATCCGCGCGGGCAGGCGATCGCCTCCGGAAACCTCGCCGAGTCCCACCGCCTGAACGGTTCGCCCGACCTCGCGGTGCCGCTGTTCGAACGCGCGATCACCGCGATCCGCGAGGTCGGGGACCGCGGTGCCGAGGCGGAGTTCCACTGGTTCCTCGGTGCCGCGCTGTACACGCTGGGCCACCACGACCGCGCCCGCGACCGGTGGCGGCGCAGCGTCGCGCTCTTGCAGGACATGGGCGCGCTGAGCGCCGACGAGGCCGAGGCGATCCTCGCCGACCCCGTACCCGAGACCCCCGAGCCCATCCTGCGCACCATGTGACCGCGCCGCCACCAGGCCGGTCTCCGCTCAGCCGACGAAGGGTTCGCGGATTCATGGCGTTATGGCGCGCGAGCACGGGGAATGATCGCTTGGCAAGGTTGGGCAGCACCCCCCGAGGCCCAGATCGTCGGCAGCGGGGGGTTAGGCAGTGTTGATCGGGACCGGACGCCGCAGCGCGGCGGCGATCGTCGGTGGGCTGGCCGCGGTGCTCGCCGCCGCCGGATGCGCGGGGCACTCTCACCAGGCCGCCCCGGTGTCCAAGGCGACGGCCGTCGCGCCCGTTGCCAGTGAAATGCAGGCCTATGTCGCGAAGGTCTGGCCGGAGTCCGGGCGGATCTGGCCCGGGGTCGTGCTGAAGGATCGACGGATCGTCATCGGCGACCGGCACACGGCGCGGCTCATCAGCGTCGACGGCGTCAAGAACCTCAGTGCCGCCGACCTCACCCAGCACAAGGTCGAGATCCCGTCGTCGGGCTCGCTCTACACCGTCTGGGACGGGCATCCGACCGTCGTCATGAACAGTGCCGACGCCTCGTACACCGACGAGGCCAAGGAGGAGCACGCCGGCCTGTCGGCGATCCTGTTCGGCGCGGCGACCGATGAGCTGTTCCACTCGTGGCAGCAGCGCGGCAAGCCGCTGGACCAGCATGCGATGCGCGGCACCGAGTACCCGCTCGCGGTCACGCCGCGGCTCTACCGTGCGATGCTCTACAACGACGTGGTCGCCGCCTTCCACGACCCGAAGCAGAAGCAGCAGCGGCTCGCGAACGCCGCGTACTGGTACCAGAAGTGGCAGAAGGAGTACGCCGACGAGGCGAAGCACGCCACCGCCATCGACGCCTCCGAGGGCGCGGCGGGCTACTTCGACGCCGTCGCCTCGGCCATGGCCGACGGCGCGGACCGTACCAAACCCGACGAGATACGGGAACGCGTCGGGTTCGAGGCGCTCGACCAGGGCCCGGACCCGAGGCGTCTGACCGTCGACGGCGAGGCCGCGCCACTGGGCGCCCTCGCCGGCCTGCTCCTGGACGAGGCCGACAAGAACAAGAAGGAAAAGGACAAGAAGGCGCACCCGCCGACCTGGCAGAAGCAGGTCGCCGAGAGCGGCAGGACGCCGCTGGCGATGCTGCTGCAGGGTGTCGCGCCGGTCGCCGAGCAGCCGTCGGACGGCCTGCGCCAGGCGATCCAGGACGAGCTCGCCAAGCAGAACAGCGACCTGATTCCGCGCTTCAACCCGCTGGTCAGGGCGTACAACAACAACGGAGACGCGCTGCTGCTCGTGCCGCTGGAGTCCGCCACCGGTGACCTGGAGACGGGCGGCTACTACACGACCAAGAACGTGCCGTACGCGATGCTCGCCCGGCTGAACGGGACGTTCCGGTTCACCTCCGGGCAACTGACGGCGAAGGACGCGTCCGTGCTGACGGGCGCGATCGACGGCCGCCAGTACGTGATCGTCCCACTCGACCCGGAGCGCGCGACGTCGAAGCTGTCGGACAACCGCATGAAGATGGACACGGGCCCGCTGACCGGCACGTTCCACGTGAAGGCCCAGAAGCTGAACGGACGCCAGGGCCTCATCGTCCAGTGACCCCGGCCGGGGCCCTCAGGGCGCCTCCGACGACGCGTGTGCGATGCTCCGCGTCCGTACGCTCCCGATGCCCGTACGCGTCGCGAGCACGATCAGGCGGTCTCCGCGGACGAGCAGGTACCCGTCCTGCGGCTCCCAGTCGAAGTGCTGCCGGCCGCGGCGTCCGACCGCGAGCACCCGTGACTCCCCGCGCTGGTTGGCGTCGCTCAGCGGGCGGCCCTCCAGCGCGGAGCCCTGGGCGATCGGCACGTCGGCGATGAGCATCACCTTGCGCCCGACCGGGATGGTGCCGATGATCTGGCGTTCCATCATGGCCGCGGCGAAGGCGGGCGCGGCCAGGAACGACACGCTGCGCGACACCGGGATGTGGAAGTTGCGGTGGACCCGCGCGGCCAGGTCGTCGTCGAACAGCCGCAGCACGACCCGTACGTTGTCCTTCAGCTCGCGCGAGTTCAGGCCCGCTTCCAGATTGGTGATGTCGTCGCTGGTGACCGTCACGACGGCGCGGCACGTGCTGACCCACGCGTTGCGCAGCGTCTCCTTGCGCGTCGCGTCGCCGAACACGATCGGCAGCCCCTCGCGGAGTGCCAGCGGCACCCCGACGGCGTCCTCGTTCATCTCCACGCAGACGACCGGAACGCCGAGGTCGTTGAGCTGCCCGACGACGCGTACGCCGACGGCTCCCAGCCCGACGACCACGACGTGACCGCTGATCGGCTCGCTCAGTGTGAGCGGCCCGGCGAGCCGGGCGCGCACGAGCGCGTCGACGACCGCGGCCGTGATCGCGGGCACCAGGGCCAGGCTCGCGAGCGTGACGATCACCTGGGTCGCCTTGGCCGCGCCGCCGAGTGACGAGTCGGGGTCCGCGGCGCCGGCCAGGTCGAGCAGGACGAGATAGAGCGACTCGCTGAAGCCGGACCCGCCGGACAGGCCCAGCGACACCGTGCCGACCACGATGACGCCCAGCAACACGAGCACCACCTGCATCAGGCGGCGGTTCAGGACGAGCCGCAGGCTGCGTGCCAGGAAGGAGAACGGATGGCGGCGCGGCCGGTGCGCGCTGAGCGGGTCGCGCGGACTCTTGTCGGCGACCGCGAGCACGAGGTTGGCGGTCTCGTGCGGGTCCGGCAGCAGACGCGGATTGCCCTCGGACCGGCGCGTGTCGGCCAGCCCGCAGATGATGGTCTTCGGCCGGTCGCTGCGCCGGGCGACGTAGAGCGTGCGGCCGGCGACGCGTACGTGGCTGGGCGCCGGGTCGCCGAGGGCGGCGGCCACGAACGACGGCGCCGCCATCGCGCCGTCCGAGAGCACCGCGCAGTCGTTGAACAGCGTGCGGATCCGCGCGCCCAGCGAGGTGTTCGCCATCCGGATGACGAGGCGGGCCCCGGGGTTGAGCTCCTGCACGCGCAACGCCGCGTGGACGTTGCCGACCTCGCTGTTGCTCACGAGCGCGACCGCTCGGGCCGCCTCCGCGTTGACGTCGCGGAAGGCCTCGTCGTTCAGCTCGAGCGCCTCGTGCACCTTCACGCGGGGGAGCCGGGCGATCTGCGGGCCGTGGTTGCGTTTCTTCGACGGCAGGATGACGGTGACATCCTGGAGGTAACGCGTGGTCAGCTCGTCGGCGAGCCGGAAGGCCAGCGGCGTGTCGCCGCAGACGACGAGATGGCCGCGCATGGCGCTGCGTCGTCGGGGGACTGTCGGCACGCCGCGATCCTATTCTCCGTCCGGGCCGAGTCCCGTGTACCGAAGTGCGTACGGTGGGCCTCGCCCTTGGTCGCGTTGGACTCCGTCGCCGTCTTGGGTACCGTTGTAGATCAGACCGAGAGGCGCTGCAACGGGCCGTGGCCCGCCACGCTCGGCCTGCATCATGATCCGCAAGGGCGCCTCCCGACACAACGGGGGGTGGACCCAGTGGACAAGGGCGAACGCCAGACCACGAGTGCTCTCAAGGAGTTGCTCGCCGAACGCGTCGTGGTGCTCGACGGCGCGTGGGGCACCATGCTCCAAGGGGCCAAGCTGGCCCCGGAGGACTACCGCGGCGATCGCTTCACCGACCACCCGAGCGACGTCACCGGCGACCCCGACCTGCTCAACCTCACCCGCCCGGACGTCATCCTCGACGTTCACCGGCAGTACCTCGACGCCGGCGCGGACATCACGACGACCAACACCTTCACCGCCACGAGCATCGGTCAGGCCGACTACGGCCTCCAGGAGTACGTGCGCGAGATGAACCTCGCGGGCGCCCGCCTGGCCCGCCAGGCCGCCGAAGAGGCCGGTGGGCGTTTCGTCGCCGGTTCGGTCGGCCCGCTGAACGTCACCCTGTCGCTGTCGCCCCGCGTCGACGACCCGGCGTACCGCGCGGTCTCCTTCCAGGATGTCCGCGCCGCGTACGCCGAGCAGATCGCGGCGCTCGCCGAGGGCGGCGTCGACCTGCTCCTCATCGAGACGATCTTCGACACGCTCAACGCGAAGGCCGCGATCGCGGCCGCCCGTGAGGTCGCGCCGGACCTGCCGCTGTGGATCTCGGTGACCATCGTCGACCAGAGCGGGCGCACCCTGTCCGGCCAGACCGTCGAGGCGTTCTGGAGCTCGATCGAGCACGCCGAGCCGCTCGTCGTCGGCGTGAACTGCTCGCTGGGCGCCGCGGAGATGCGCCCGTACGTCGCGGAGCTGGCCGAACTGGCCGGCACCTACACCGCCTGTCACCCGAACGCCGGCCTGCCCAACGCGTTCGGCGAGTACGACCAGACCCCGGAGGAGACCGCGCGGCTGGTCGGCGAGTTCGCCGCCGGCGGGCAGGTCAACATCGTCGGCGGCTGCTGCGGCACGGGCCCGGCGCACATCGGCCTGATCGCGGACGCGGTGAAGGGCATGGCGCCCCGCCGGGTCCCCGAGCTCACGCCGGGTACGCGGTTCAGCGGCCTGGAGCCGTTCGCGATCGGCCCGGACACCGGCTTCGTCATGATCGGCGAGCGCACCAACGTCACCGGCTCGGCCCGTTTCCGGCGGCTGATCGAGGCCGATGACCACCAGGCCGCCGTCGACGTGGCGCTGGAGCAGGTACGCGGCGGCGCGAACCTCCTCGACGTGAACATGGACGCCGACCTGCTCGAGAGCGAGCAGGCGATGACCACGTTCCTCAACCTCATCGCGACCGAGCCCGAGGTCGCCCGCATCCCGATCATGATCGACAGCTCGCGGTGGAGCGTGCTGGAGGCCGGGCTGCGCTGCGTGCAGGGCAAGGGCGTGGTCAACTCCATCAGCCTCAAGGAGGGCGAGGAGCCCTTCCTGGAGCAGGCCCGCCGCATCCGCGACTACGGCGCCGGCGTCGTCGTCATGGCCTTCGACGAGCAGGGGCAGGCCGACACCACCGAGCGCAAGGTGGAGATCTGCGGCCGCGCGTACGACCTGCTCACGCAGAAGGCGGGCTTCGCGCCCGGGGACATCGTCTTCGACCCGAACGTCCTCGCCGTCGCCACCGGCATCGCCGAGCACAACGGGTACGCCAAGGCGTTCATCGACGCGCTGCCGCTGATCAAGGAGCGCTGCCCCGGCGTCCACACCAGCGGCGGCATCTCCAACCTGTCCTTCTCCTTCCGCGGCAACGACGTCGTACGCGAGGCGATGCACTCGGCGTTCCTGTTCCACGCGGTGCGCGCCGGGCTGGACATGGGCATCGTCAACGCCGGGCAGCTCGCCGTCTACCAGGACATCCCGGCCGACCTGCTCGAACTCGTCGAGGACGTGATCTTCGACCGGCGCGAGGACGCGACGGACCGGCTGGTCGCCTTCGCCGAGACGGTCAGCGGCAAGGGCACCCAGCGCGCCGTCGACCTGACCTGGCGCGAGAGCCCGGTGGAGAAGCGGCTGGAGCACGCGCTCGTGCACGGCATCGTCGACTACATCGTGGAGGACACCGAAGAGGCCCGGCAGAAGGCCGCGCGTCCCCTCGACGTGATCGAGGGCCCGCTCATGGACGGCATGAAGGTCGTCGGCGACCTGTTCGGCTCCGGGAAGATGTTCCTGCCGCAGGTGGTCAAGAGCGCCCGCGTGATGAAGCGGTCGGTCGCCTACCTCGAGCCGTTCATGGAGGAGGAGAAGGAACAGGCCCGCCGGGAGGGCCGTCTCGACGTCGGCCGCGGCAACGGCAAGGTCGTGCTGGCCACGGTCAAGGGCGACGTGCACGACATCGGCAAGAACATCGTCGGCGTCGTCCTCGGCTGCAACAACTACGAGGTCATCGACCTGGGCGTCATGGTCCCGGCCGCCAAGATCCTCGACACGGCGGCCGCCGAGGGCGCCGACGCGGTCGGCCTGTCCGGGCTGATCACCCCGTCGCTGGACGAGATGGTCGGCGTCGCGAACGAGATGCAGCGCCGCGGCCTGAAGCTGCCGCTGATGATCGGCGGCGCCACGACCTCGCGGCAGCACACGGCGGTGCGGATCGCCCCGGCGTACGAGGCCACCACCGTGCACGTGCTGGACGCCTCGCGCGTGGTCGGCGTGCTGTCGGACCTGCTCGACCCGGAGCGCTCCGAGGCGCTCGCCGTCTCCAACCGCGCGGAGCAGGAGCGCCTGCGCGAGCAGCACGCCGGCCGTAAGCAGCGCCCGCTGCTCACCCTGGAGGAGGCCCAGGCCAACCGCGAGAAGGTCTCCTTCGACGACCTGCCGACCCCCGCCTTCACCGGGCTCCGCAACGTGCGGCCGGACCTGACCGAGCTGCGCGAGATGATCGACTGGCAGTTCTTCTTCCTGGCCTGGGAGCTGAAGGGCAAGTACCCGGCGATCCTGGACCAGCCGGTGGCGCGTGAGCTGTACGATGACGCGAACACCATGCTCGACGAGATCATCGCGGCCGGTTCACTGCGCGCGGAGGGCGTGTACGGGTTCTGGCCCGCGTACACCGACGGCGACGACATCGTGGTCGACGCCGGCGCCGACACCACGGTGCGCCTGCCGATGCTGCGCCAGCAGACCGCCAAGCCGGAGGGCCGGCCGAACCGGTCCCTCGCCGACTACGTGGCCCCGTCCGGGGACCACCTCGGCGGCTTCGCGGTGGCCGTGCACGGTGCCGACGAGCTCGCCGCCGGGTACGAGGCCCAGCAGGACGACTACCGGTCGATCATGGTCAAGGCGCTCGCCGACCGTCTCGCCGAGGCGTTCGCCGAGTGGGTCCACCTGAAGGCGCGCCGCGAGTGGTTCGAGCCGGACGCCGAGCCGGTGCTGGAGGACCTGCACGCCGAGCGTTTCCGCGGCATCCGCCCGGCCCTCGGCTACCCGGCGAGCCCGGACCACAGCGAGAAGCGCGAGCTGTTCGACCTCCTGGAGGCGGCCAAGGCCGGCCTGAACCTGACGGAGTCGTACGCGATGACCCCGGCGGCGGCCGTCAGCGGCCTGATCTTCGCCCACCCGTCGGCGCGGTACTTCACCGTGGGCCGTCTCGGCCGCGACCAGGTCAAGGACTACGCCCGCCGCCGCGGCCTGGACCTCGCCGAGGTCGAACGCTGGCTGCGCCCCAACCTCGCCTACGACCCCGACGAGTCGTGAGCCCCCGGTGACGGTGGAGGAGCAGGCCGTGCCGGGTCCGCTCCGTCACCGGTCGCCGTACGGGCGACCTCGTCGCTCCAGTAGGCGGCGGCCGGGAGGGTGTCCCACGGGTTCGGCAGGACGTCGTCGGTGACATAGAGGTAGCCGGCGCCCCGTTGCCTGCTGAGGGCGACCGCGTTCTCCATGTCGGCCTGCGTCGGCGTGGCGTACACGAGGTGCCAGAACTTGTTCGGGTCGGCGGAGCCGAGCTCCCAGGACGGCGGCGACCATGAGGTGTAGCTCGCGTAGGTGCCCTCGAACATCACCAGGACGTCGGCCGCCGATGAGTAGCACTGGTCCGCGGGGGCGCCGGGGTTGTCCACGGTGAGAGCCCCGGAGTGGTGCTGTTTCGTGTACGTGCTGACCGCGGTGTACAGGTCGACGTACGCGTTGCCGGTGCCGCAGACGTTCTGCGCGTCGTCGAAGAAGATGCCGGCGAGGCCGTTGCCGCCGTACCAGCGGTACCAGTCGTCCACGTCGCCCTCGACCTGGGCCGTCCACGCCGAGGTGGACGTCTGGCCGCCGCGCGTCGTACGGCCGGTGGTGCCGAAGTACCCGGTGTCGACGTAGCCGATGACCTTGATGCCCGCCTGCGCGGCGGCCTGGACGGCGTTCGCGTAGCTCTGGTCGAACGTGGTTCCCGGGCCGCTGCCGGGGTTGGCGACCGAGATAGCGACCGTGGGAGCGCTCTGGTCGAGCCGGGTCCAGTACGTGCCCCCCGCGCCGCCGCCCGGATCGAAGTACGCCGGGACGGCGAGGTGCTGCACGGTGGCCGACGCCCGCGCCGGCGTCACCGTCAGGCCGAGGACGAGCGTCACCGCCGCGACGCACGCGCGGACGACCCTCACCGGTGACGACGCTCTGTTCCGTGACCTGAACAACCCTGATCACCTCTCGGGGCGGGTGCACTCAGAATCGGCTGCGTTTTCGTGCGTGTCAATCGGCGATATCAAGCTGCTTTGCGCATTTCTGCCGCGAACGGTCCGGCGGTGAAACTACGCGATCCGGCACGATGCGGGCTCGATCGGCGGCGGTGTTCCGGATACGTTGAGTGAATGCGCGTAGGGATCCTCGGTCCGCTCGATGTCACCGCTGAGGGACGGAGCGTGAACGCCGGGGGTCCCCGGCTGCGCGCGCTCTTGATCCGGCTCGCCCTCGACGCGGGCCGTACCGTCCCCGCCGCCGCGCTCGCCGACGAGGTGTGGCCGGACGACGGGCCCGTGGACCGCGTGAACGCGCTGCAGTCACTGGTCGCCCGGCTCCGGCGGCTGCTGCCGGGCGACGTGCTGCTGTCCACCGGCGGCGGATACCGCCTGGACCTGTCGGCCGACGCGGTCGACGCGTGCCGCTTCGAAGGACTGGCCGGCGAGGGACGGCGGGCGCTGAAGGACGGGGAGCCGGAGGTCGCCCTGCGCGTTCTGGACGAGGCGCTCGGCCTGTGGCGGGGTGAGCTCACCGACGGAGCCCCGGACACCGCGCGCCGCCGGCTCGACGAGCTCCGGCTCGGCGCGCAGGAGGACCGCGCGGAGGCAGCGCTCGCCGTGGGCCGGCTGGACGGCATCGTCGCGGAGTTACGCGAGCTCACCGCAACGTATCCCTTCCGCGAGAGGCTGCGGGTCCTGATCGTCCGGACGCTCACCGCGGAGGGCCGCCAGGCCGAGGCGCTCGCCTTCTTCGCCGAGTACCCGGAGTTCCTCGCCGACGAGGTCGGCGCGGACCCCGGGCCGGAACTGCTCGAGGCGCATCAGGCCGCGCTCGCCGGTGGGCCGGCGCCCGCGAAACGGCCGCGGGGCAACCTGCGCGCGCCGGTGACCGGCCTCATCGGGCGTGCCGAGGAGGTGGCCCTGGTCCACGGGCGGCTGGGGACGACCCGGCTGGTGACACTGGTGGGCCCCGGGGGAGTGGGCAAGACCCGGCTCGCGACCGCGGTGGCGGCGGAACGTTCCCCGGACGCGTGGCTGGTCGAACTGGCGTCGGTGACCGACTCCGGCGCGTTGGCCCGTGCCGTGCTCGACGCGCTCGGCATCGGCGGGACGGGCATGTTCGACGGCCCGCGTGATGACCTGCGGCGGCTGTCCGAGGCGCTCACGGGCGACGAGACGCTGGTCGTGCTGGACAACTGCGAGCACCTGGTCGACGATGTGGCCCCGTTCGTCCAGGAACTGCTCGGCCGCTGTCCGGGCCTGCGCGTCATCGCGACGAGCCGGGAGCCGCTCGGCGTCCTCGGCGAGGCGATCTGCCCGGTGCCGCCGCTCCCGATGGAGTTCGCGGTACGGCTCTTCGGCGACCGGGCGGCCGCCGCACGGCCGGGGTTCGTCCTCACCGCCGGCAACGCGCCGCTCGTCGAGGACCTCTGCCGACGGCTGGACGGCCTGCCGCTCGCGCTCGAACTCGCCGCCGCCCGGCTGCGCTCCCTCCCGCTGACGGATCTGGCGGCCCGCCTCGACGCCCGCCTGGACCTGCCGGCGTACCCGCGACGTGCGACCGAGCCCCGGCACCGGACGTTGCGCGCGGTCGTCGCCTGGAGCTGGGATCTGCTCGGCGACGACGAACGCCGGCTCGCGCGGCGGCTGGCGGCGTTCCCCGGCGGGATCTCCGTCGAGAGCGCGGAGTCGGTGGCCGCGGCCGATGTCGACGTGCTGACCGCGCTCGCGGACCGGTCGCTCCTGCAGTTCGACGGGGAGCGCTACCGGATGCTGGAGACGATCCGCGAGTACGGCCTCGAGCAGCTCGTGCACAGCGGCGAACTGGCCCGGGTCCAGGCCGCCCACGCCGCCTACTTCGTCGGCCTCGCCGAGCGGGCCGAGCCGTGTCTGCGGGACGCCCGCCAGCTCCCCTGGCTCGCCCGGCTGGCCGCCGAGCGCGACAACCTCTTCGCCGCCCTGCGGTTCGCGCGTCAGACCGGCGACGTGGGCGTCGCGGTGCTGCTGTGCGCCGCGCTCGGCGTGTTCTGGCTCATCCGCGGAGACGTCGACGCGATGGCGCGCTG
>NZ_JBHLZP010000255.1:25479-31437 GCF_042429965.1 Actinoallomurus acaciae | reverse complement strand
CGCCGACCGGCGCGCGGTGGACCAAGCGCTGACCGCCGTCGGCATGGCCGAACGGGCCCGCGACCCCGCCCAGGAGCTGTCCGGCGGCCAGCAGCAGCGTGTGCTCATCGCCCGCGCCCTGGCCGGCGAGCCGGACGCGTTCGTCATGGACGAGCCGACGGCCGGCGTCGACGCCCGCAGCCAGGAGACCCTGGCCGGCACCCTGCGCGAGCTCGTCGGACAGGGCCGTACGGTCGTGCTCGTCGCGCACGAGCTCGGGCCGCTGGAGCCGCTGATCACCCGGTCGGTCGTGCTCGAGGCGGGCCTGATCGTGCACGAAGGCATGCCGCCGGTCCCGCAGGGCGAGTGCGCGCGGCCCGGCCACGACCACGTCCACCCGCACGCCTCCGCGTCCGAACCCCGGCTCCTGTCATGATCGAACTCCTGTCGTACGACTTCCTGCGCCGCGCGCTGGTCGCGGCCGTGCTCGTCGGCATCGCCGCCCCGGCCGTCGGCACGTTCATCGTGCAGCGGCGGCTGGCGCTGCTCGGCGACGGCATCGGCCACATCGCCCTCACGGGTGTCGGCCTCGGCCTGCTGACACGCAGCTCCCCGACGATCCTGGCGCTGGTCGTCTCCGCGCTGGGCGCGGTCGCGATCGAGCTGCTGCGGGTGCGCACGCGCACCGGCGGCGACGTGGCGCTCGCGCTGCTGTTCTACGGTGGGCTGGCCGGCGGCGTGCTGTTCGCCAACCTGTCCGGCGGCAGCGCGAACCTCAACAGCTACCTGTTCGGGTCGATCAGCAGCGTCAGCCCCGGTGACCTGTGGGTCGTGGCGGGCTTGGCCGTCGCGGTCGTCGTCATCCTGGCCGTCTTCGGCCGGGAGCTGTTCGTGCTGTGCCAGGACGAGGAGGTCGCGCGGGCGAGCGGCCTGCCGGTGCGGTTCCTGTCGCTGCTGATCGCGGTGACGGCCGCGCTGACGGTGGTGGTGGCGATGCGCGCGGTCGGCCTGCTGCTGGTCAGCGCGCTGATGGTGGTGCCGGTCGCCGCCGCGCAGCAGCTCACCCGCGGATTCCGGGCGACGATCGGGCTGGCCGTCGTGGTCGGCGTCGTGGCCGCCGTCGGCGGCCTGTGGGTGTCGGTGGACGTCGACATCGCCCCGGGCCCCACGATCGTCCTCCTGGCGATGGCCGTCTTCCTAGCCGCCGTCGGGGCTGGAAGACTGATCCGTATGCGCCGCACGGAAACGCCATGACCTGGTCACCCCCTCCCGTACGGGAGGGCTCATGACGGGGCGGAGAGACGACGTTCGCCGCGCGCTGTCCACGACGGAGGGCTTCCGCAGCGCGCAGGACATCTACGCCGGCCTGCGGGCGTCGGGCTCACGCATCGGCCTGACCACGGTGTACCGCGCGCTTCAGGTGCTCAGCGACGCCGGCGAGGTGGACGTGCTGCGCACCGACGAGGGCGAAGCGGTCTACCGGGCGTGCCGGACGGACGAGCACCATCACCACCTGGTCTGCCGCGTCTGCGGCCGTACGGTGGAGATCGAGGGCCCGGCGGTGGAGAAGTGGGCCGAGGCGATCGGCGCCGAACACGGGTTCCGCGACGTCACCCACACGGTCGAGGTCTTCGGCACCTGCGCGGAGCACTGACCCCGGCCGGAGGGCCGAGACCGCCGGGAGTCAGGTCCCGGGCTTGGTCAGGAGGTCGAACGTGGCTTCGGCACGGTCGCGGCCGGTGTAGAGGCGCCAGGCCTCGTCGGCGATCAGGTCCGGGTCCAGCGACGGGACCTCGCCGAGACCGTCCGGCCGTGATGTCACCAGCGCGTGGATGTCGCCGCGTTCGATCAGGCCTCCGATGGTCAGGGTGCCCGCGTAGACCCCGCTGCCGGCCAGGGCGGCGTGCAGGGTGATCGCGTAGTTGCGCAGGGCCGCCGAGGCGAGCGCCAGGGCGCCCAGGGCCGGTAGCGGCGCCACCGCGCTCAGGCCGCCGGCGAACAGCAGCCCTCCGTCGCCCCGCTCGATCATGGCGGGCAGCACCTTCTCCACCGCGTCGACGGCGGGGTACACGAGGCTCATCGACTCCCGTACGGCGTCGGAGTCGATCCGGTCGATCGGCACCGGCCGGGCCGACGGGTCGGCCGCGCCCGGGCCGTAGTAGACCACGTCGACGCTCCCGTGGCGGTCCGCGATCGCGTCGAGCACGGACCGGAGGCGGTCCCGGTCGCGGAGGTCGGCGGTCAGCGCGGACGCCTCGATCCCCGCGTCCGCCAGGGCGGCGAGGTAACCGCCGTGCCGCGTGTCGCTGCGGGACACCAGGGCCACGGCGTAGCCCTCCCGGCCGAACCGGTGCGCGATGGACATTCCCAGACCCGGCCCCACGCCGAGAACGACGGCCGTCTTCTTCATGGCGCATCCCCTTCCAAGAACTTGAGGCAACCCTCAACTTTCTTGGAACGCTACCATGGAAGTTGAGGCAACCTTCGAGTTAGAGGGCGAACACCGACATGCCGCCGCACGCCAGGCACCTACGGGCGGACGCCGTACGCAACCGCGACAAGCTGCTGACCTGTGCCGTTCAGGTCTTCGGCGAACGCGGTCTGGACGCGCCGCTGGAGGAGATCGCCCGCCGGGCCAAGGTCAGCATCGGCACGCTCTACAACCACTTCCCGACGCGACAGGACCTCATCGACGCGGTCGTGCCCGAGCGGCTCGCGGCCCTGGAGCAGATCGCCGTCGAAGCCCTCGCCGACCCGGATCCCTGGGACGGTCTCGTCCGGTTCCTGGACGGCGTGTTCGAGCTCCAGGCACGCGACCACGGGCTCAACGACGCGCTCGCCCGGCGGTTCCCCGACGACTCGGCGGTCGGCGCGGCGTGCCGGAGCGGGTTCGCCCAGGCGGACCTCATCATCGAGCGGGCGCGGCGGAGCGGGCGGCTGCGCCCCGACTTCGACACGCGCGACCTCGTCACCCTCATGTGGGCGATATCCCAGGTGATCCGGGAGTCGATGGAGGTCGCTCCGGAGGCGTGGCGCCGCCATCTGGCCTTCGTCGTCGACGGGTTGCGCGCCGACGCGGCCCGCCCGATCGCGGTCCCGCCCCTGACGGACGGCCAGCTGGAGAAGATCGTACGAGGCCGGTGACGCACGATGGCGTCCCGGCCCCGGTCGAACGGTCAGGCGATCATGCGGCAGGGCGCAGATCGTCCTTCGTCAGCCTCTCGATCTCTTCCGGAGTGGCGACACGCCGGTAGGTCCACGGCTGTACCGGGACGGGCTGACGACGGATGCGAGCGAAAACACGACGCAGTTGAGACATGGCGATATCCAGCGAGGTTGAGCCGGAAGGATTACACCTTATTGTCGCACGTCACCAACGGTCACCCTGTCATTGGGGGGCGTGTTGCGCCGACCATTTCCGCCGTCCGCGAGCAGGTGGTCTTCCGCCGATCGCAACACGCGTTCCGGCCGGAGAATTCCCCACGCGGTCATTCGAACCCGAAGTCCGCGGCCGCCGGGCGACGCGGGTGATGCGATGAGAGCCCGGAGCAGCACACGCCTCCCGGCGAGGTATCAATATTCGTCGCCTGTCCCGCGCGACGCGGGCCGACGGAGGCCGGGACGCGGTCGCGCGGGGCGGTGCGCGAGCTGAACGGCACGCCTCTGGACCACCTCCGCCGTGCCGCCGGGCTCGTGGACCGGGCCGACGGCATCCGCCTGGGCGTCTGCCGACGGGCGCTGGACTCCGGCTGAGCGACCTCCACCGAGAGCTCGCCGCACGCGGCGAGCACGTCCGCGGCGACTGAGCGAGGGCGGTGCGTCCCAATCCTCGGATCCCGCTGGCGGACAATGACTGGCTGGCTGTACAGTCAACGCTCCCTCAACGAATGGAGCACACTCATGGCCGCACGCGACTGGGCCGTCAAGAAGGCCGCTTCGAAGATCCTCGGCCCCGACGAGAGGCTCGTGGCGAGCTGCATGGCCAACCTCCCGGGCACGCTGAAGCGCGAGGGGTACTATGCGGCGCTGCAGAACGTCGTCGGCATCCGGTTCGTGGACGTGGCGGCGGACGGCGGGCTGCCGCCCAAGATGAACCTCGCGGTCACCGACCGGCGGGTGCTGCTGTTCGAGCAGTCGGCGCTCGGCCGGGCCAAGGACCTCGTCGCCGAGATCCCGATCGCCCAGGTCGCCGAGGCGCGGACGCTGCAGTCCGGCCGCGCCCAGGTGTCCGTCAAGGTGCACAACTTCGCGATCACGTTCCAGGGCGGCGTCGACCTGGAGCTGGAGTCGGCCGACAAGGGCGGCGTCAACAACGTCGTCGGCGCCATCAACGGCCGGGTCCGGGCCTGACCGGTGCGCTTTCGTGGCGGCAGGCGAGGACAATGGGATCGGTCATCGATCTGTCGGGGGTTCGCTTGTCGCCACGTTCGGCTCAGGTCAACCGTGAAATGCGTGCACAGTCACAGCAACGGATCCTGGAAGCGGCCCTGATGGCATTCGCCGAGCGCGGGTACGAGGGCACCACCATCGCCCAGATCGCCGAGCGGGCCGGTGTCGCCCGCGGCCTGGTCTCGTACTATTTCCCGGCCAAGGAGAAGCTGCTCCAGACGCTGCTCGGCCAGGCGCTCGACGGCATCCTCGCCCTGACCGACCCGGCCGAGGGCGAGGACACCCCCGATCTGCGGCTCGCCGGCGTCATCGGCCGCACGCTGGAGTCGGCCGCGAACACCGTCGGCGTACAGCGGCTCGTGCTCTGCCTCATGCTCCAGCCCGGCACGCGTGAGATCTTCGTCGGCGTCGAGGCCGCCAAGTCCGACGCGGTCGAGGAGTTCGAACGCCGACTCCAGGAGATCTTCGCCGCGCGCGGGGCCGAGGACCCCGCGCTGGAGGAGGTGCTGTTCCGCAGCGTGCTCGAAGGCGTCATCTTCAAGCTCGCGGTCTATCCCGAGACGTATCCGCTCGCCGCCGTCCGGCACCGCCTGCTGACGATGTACGGCCTGCCGGCCGGCGACCCGCCCGGCGAGCCCGTACGTCCGCTCCGGGCTACTTGACCCCCGCGGCGACCTCGTTGGGGATCGCTCCCCCGAACCTCCGGTCGCGGCGGGCGAACTCCACGCACGCCTGCCAGAAGTTCCGGCGGTCGTAGTCCGGCCAGAGCACGTCCTGGTAGACGAACTCCGCGTACGCCGATTGCCAGACCATGAAGTTGGAGCTGCGCAGCTCCCCCGAGGGCCGCAGGAACAGGTCGACCTCGGGCACCTCGGGCCGGTAGAGGTAACGCTGGAAGACCTTCTCGTTGATCTTGTCGGCCCGCAGCCTGCCGGCCTGCACGTCGCGGGCGATCGCCGCCGCCGCGTCGGCGATCTCGGCCCGGCCGCCGTAGTTCACGCAGAACTGCAGGGTCAGAACGTCGTTGTGCTCGGTCATCCGCTCGGCGTCCTCGAGCTCCTTGATGACGCTGCGCCACAGCTTCGGCCGCCGGCCCGCCCACCGCACCCGTACGCCCATCGAGTGGAGCTGGTCGCGGCGGCGCCGGATGACGTCGCGGTTGAACCCCATCAGGAAGCGCACCTCGTCCGGCGAACGCCGCCAGTTCTCGGTGGAGAACGCGTACGCCGACAGGTACGGCACCCCCAGCTCGATCGCGCCCATGATCACGTCGAAGAGGGCATACTCCCCCATCTTGTGGCCCTCGGTGCGCGGCAGCCCGCGCTCTTTGGCCCAGCGACCGTTGCCGTCCATGACGATGGCCACGTGATTGGGGATCAGCTCTTTGGGCAGCTCCGGCGGTCGTGCTCCGCTCTCGTGCGGATCCGGCGGCTGTACGACCCTCATGATGTGGTGTTTCTCCTATTCAATTTCAACGGCGGCGTTCCACAGCGACGCCTCACGCTCGGGCCCGCCGGTCGCACTCGGCTTCTCACTCACTCCGCGCCCGGCTTCGTCCCTCAGCCGGGCACTCCGTTCGCTCGGCGCCTC
>NZ_JBHLZP010000255.1:16841-25460 GCF_042429965.1 Actinoallomurus acaciae | reverse complement strand
CACTCGGCTTCTCACTCACTCCGCGCCCGGCTTCGTCCCTCAGCCGGGCACTCCGTTCGCTCGGCGCCTCGCGCTCTACGTGGCGGAGGGAGCGGATGCCGTGTTCCAGGTGCCACTGCAGGTAGGCGGCGACGAGGCCGCTGCACTCTACCCGGTGGCGGGACTCGCTCGCGTCGGCGCGCTCCCAGTCGCCGCGGAGCAGCGCGATCATCAGGCCGACCGTCGACTCCGCCGGGCTCGCCGACCCCGGTGGCCGGCAGGACCCGCACACCATGCCGCCCGCGGCGATCGCGAACGCCCGGCCCGTACGCTCGCCGCAGCGCGCGCACTCCTCCAGCGCCGGGGCGTACCCCGCGATGGCGAGGGAGCGCAGGAAGAACGCGTCGAGCACCAGGCGCGGGTCGTGCCCGCCCTCCACGAGCGTGCGCAGACCGCCGACGACCAGAAGGAACTGCCGCAGCGCCGGTTCCTTCTCGACCGGGGTGAGCTTCTCGGCGGTCTCCAGCATCGCGGTGCCCGCGGTGTAGCGCGGGTAGTCGACGGCGAGGCGCTCACCGTACGGCCGCAGCGTCTCGGCCTGCGTGACGAGGTCGAGCGAGCGGCGTTCGTACAGCTGCAGGTCGACGTGCGTGAAGGGCTCCAGCCGCGCGCCGAACCGCGACTTGGTCTTGCGCACGCCCTTGGCGGCGGCGCGGACGCGGCCGGTGCGCCGGGTGAGGATCGTCACGATGCGGTCGGCCTCACCCAGCTTCTGGGTGCGGAGCACGACGCCCTCGTCACGATAAAGACTCACCCGCCCATTGTCCCGCACCCGGCGTCCCGCCTGGACGCGAAGGACGTGACGAACGCGGGAACGCCGCGGAGCACGTGATCGTCCAATCCTTCGGGTTCCAATCGGTATATCTCAGGGGAGAGAACGTGACCTGTTTCTTCGACGCCTCGCACGGCCCGGGCAGCCAGCAGATCACGTGGTCGCCGCAGTGGGGAGCGCCGCGTCCCGTCCTCGCCTGCCCCGGGTGCGCACAGCGCTGGATCGACCACCTGCAGGGCCAGAACGGCTACCCGCAGCCGGGTTACGCGCAGCAGGGGTACCCACAGCCGGGCTACCCGCAGGACTATCCTCCGCAGCGACGTGGCTACGGCGCCGGCTCGGTGGTCGCGGCGGGCGCGGCCGGGTTCGTCGGCGGCATGATCGTCAATGAGATGTTCGACAACGACGAGGTCGTGGTCGAAGAACACGTCGACGTGGTCGAGGTCGTGGACGACTACAGCGACTACAACGGCGACTGGTGACAATCTTCAGCCACAGACTCTTTGTAGTTGATAATTAACAAACAGTGACCACATGCGGCCGGGTGGACAGTGGTGTGGATCACATTCATCGTGCAAATGTGCATTCATGAGATGCACGATCGTCCCACCACATGTCCTCCGCCATCTCGCGGAACAGCACGGTGACGAGCAGATACGCGAGCTCGTCCAGCGGACCCTCACGCTCGACCACACGCAACGCGACACGCGTATCGCCGCGCAGCTGATCGCCCAGGCGCCCAAGGCCACCGCGCCGGTCGCGGCGAACCGCACGATCCACGACGCCGGGCACAAGGAGACGCTGCCCGGTCCGACCGTACGGTCCGAGGGTGGCAAGGCGACGGGCGATCAGGCGGCCGACCAGATCTACGACTGGCTCGGCGTCACGTTCGACTTCTACAACGCCGCGTACGACCGCAACTCCATCGACGGTGCCGGCCTGCCGCTGGTCGCCTCGGTCCACTACGGCAACGACTACGACAACGCCTTCTGGGACGGCTCCCAGATGGTGTACGGCGACGGCGACCAGCAGATCTTCGCGACCTTCACCGGGCCGCTCGACGTGACCGGGCACGAGTTGACGCACGGTGTCACGCAGTACTCCGGCGGTTTGCAGTACGAAGGCCAGAGCGGCGCGCTCAACGAGTCGCTGTCCGACGTGTTCGGCTCGCTCGTCAAGCAGTACCACCTCGGCCAGACCGCCGACCAGGCCGACTGGCTCATCGGCCAGGGCATGTTCACCTCCGGGGTGCACGGCGTCGCGCTGCGCTCGATGAAGGAGCCCGGCACGGCGTACGACGACCCGACCCTCGGCAAGGACCCGCAGCCCGCCGACATGGCGCACTACGTCGACACCGACAGCGACAACGGCGGGGTGCACATCAACTCCGGCATCCCCAACCGCGCGTTCTACCTGGCCGCGACCACCATCGGCGGCCACGCGTGGGAAAAGGCGGGACGGGTCTGGTACGACACCCTCACCAGTAAAAAGGTGCCTACAACGGCCGACTTCGCGACATTTGCCAGCATGACGTATGCGACCGCGGGCAAGCTGTTCGGTGTGAACAGTACCGAGAGCGACGCGGTCCGCGAAGCCTGGGCGACGGTGGGTGTGAAGGCCGAGTGAGAGTGGCCGTCACCCGCAGCGGCGGGTTCGCCGGACTGGTCCGCCGTGCCGAGGTCGACTCGGCGGACCACCCGGCGGTGGCCGGACTGATCGACAATGTCTCCCTGGACGAGGTCCCCCAGCACCGCCCCCAGCCCGACCGGTACGTCTATGACATCCAGATAGGCGACCGCTCCGCCCAGGTCGGCGAGGCCGACCTCCACGGTCCCCTGCGCGAGCTCGTGGACCACGTCATGAGCCACGGCGACTGATCCCCTCTGCGCACGGCACTCGGAACAGAGCCGCCGCGAACCGCCCCCGTGGTGGAGGCCGCTCACGGCGGCTCAGGCGTTCAGAGTCAGCGCGTCGCGCGGTTGACCGCCGACAGCACGGCCTTCAGCGAGGCGGTGACGGTGTTGGCGTCGATGCCGATCCCCCACAGCACCCGCTCGCCGACCTGGCACTCGACGTACGCCGCGGCCCTCGCGTCGCTGCCCTCCGACAGCGCGTGCTCGGCGTAGTCCAGCACCCGGGCCTGGATGCCGATCGTGGCCAGGGCGTTCACGAACGCCGAGATCGGGCCGTTGCCGATGCCCTCGACCTCACGGATCTCCCCGTCGACGCGGACGTCGACGTTGAGCACGTCCTTCTCGTCGATCCGCGACACCGCGCGGTGCGCGAGGAGCCCGACCTTCGGCCCGTTCGTCAGGAACTCGGCTTCGAAGATCGACCACATCTGCTCGGGCGTGACCTCGCCGCCCTCGCCGTCGGTGTGCTCCTGCACGACGCGGGAGAACTCGATCTGCAGCTTGCGCGGCAGTTCGAGGGAGTGCTCGGTCTTCATGATGTACGCGACGCCGCCCTTGCCGGACTGGCTGTTCACCCGGATCACGGCCTCGTACGAGCGGCCGACGTCCTTGGGGTCGATCGGCAGGTACGGCAGCGCCCAGCGGTATTCGCCGACCGGCACGCCCGCCTGCGCGGCGTCGCGCTCCAGGGCGTCGAAGCCCTTCTTGATCGCGTCCTGGTGCGAGCCGGAGAAGGACGTGTAGACCAGGTCGCCGGCGTACGGGTGGCGCTCGTGCACCGGGATCTGGTTGCAGTACTCCACGGTACGGCGGATGCCGTCGATGTCGGAGAAGTCGATCTCCGGGTCGACGCCCTGGGAGAAGAGGTTCATGCCCAGCGTGACGAGGCAGACGTTGCCGGTGCGCTCGCCGTTGCCGAACAGGCAGCCCTCGACCCGGTCGGCGCCGGCCATCATCGCGAGCTCGGCCGACGCGACGGCGGTGCCCCGGTCGTTGTGCGGGTGCACCGAGAGGGCGATGTGCTCCCGCCGGGACAGGTTGCGGCTCATCCACTCGATCTGGTCGGCGTAGACGTTGGGAGTGGAGCGCTCGATCGTCGACGGCAGGTTGAGCACGATCTCCCGGCCGGGCTCGGGCTGCCAGACGTCCATGACCGCCTCGCAGACCTCCAGCGCGAAGTCCAGCTCGGTGTCGATGAAGATCTCCGGGCTGTACTGGTAGCCGAAGTCGCAGTCGCCGAGGTACTGCTCGGCGAACTTCATGACGTGCCGGGTGCCCTCCACGGCGAGGGCCTTGCACTCGGCCCGGTCGATGCCGAACACCACGCGGCGGAACAGCGGCGCGGTCGCGTTGTACAGGTGGACGGTCGCACGCGGCGCCCCGGCCAGCGACTGGACGGTGCGCTCGATCAGCTCCTCACGTGCCTGGGTGAGGACGGAGATCTGTACGTCGTCCGGGATGCGGTCCTCTTGGACGAGCCGGCGGACGAAGTCGAAGTCGGTCTGGCTGGCCGCCGGGAACCCGACCTCGATCTCCTTGTAGCCCATGCGCACGAGCAGGTCGAACATGGCCAGCTTGCGCGCGGAGCTCATGGGGTCGATCAGCGCCTGGTTGCCGTCGCGCAGGTCGGTGGACAGCCAGCGCGGCGCCTTGGCGATCGTCTTGCCCGGCCAGGTGCGGTCCGGCAGATCGACCGTGGGGAAGGGCGTGTACCGCCCGACAGGCATGGAACTGGGCTTTTGCTGATTCATAATGCGTGTTGCTCCCGGGAGAAGTGCCTGCGGCCGACGATCACGCCGAAGCCCCGCGACGAGGGAGCCGGCCTGTTACAGGCCCCCGTCGCGGCCGCTAAGGAGGAGCAGCTCACGCAGCACGCCGACCAAGCTAACAGACGACGCCCGCGTCATCACAATCCGGTCCCATCAGTTGAGACGGATGTGGCTCCGGCCCGCCTTTGGTGTTCACGCCGCGGTCCTGCTCTCCTCGTCCTTACCGTGGTCCTCACCGTGGTCCTCGCCGTGCCCGAGGGCCCGGCGGAACGGCAGCGCGAGCAGGAGCACGACCGCGACGAGGGCACCGCTGACCCAGACGGGCCCCCGCCCGGCCGGCGAGAGGTGCAGCGTGGCGGCGGCGATCACGGGGCCGACGGTGGCCCCGGCGTTGAGCGCGGCGGTGGCGTAGGAGCCCGCCATGGTCGGCGCTCCTGCGGCCTCGTACAGCACGCGCGCGATCAGCGTGCTCCCGAGGCCGAAGGAAAGTGCGCCCTGGGTGAAGGCGAGGATCAGCAGGGCGACGGGGTGCGGCGCGGTGAGGGCGAGGGTGACCCAGCCGCCGAGCAGCAGCAGCCCGCCGACCACGACGACCACGACGGGCCGCCGGTCGGACAACCGCCCGGCGACGGTGACGCCGACGAAGGACCCCAGGCCGAACAGCACCAGCACGACGGGAACCCACAGCGGCCCCAGCCCGGCGACCTCGGTGACGATCGGGGCGAGAAAGGTGAAGGTGGCGAACGTCGCGGCGTTGACCAGCGCACCCAGCAGCAGCGCGAGGACCAGCCGCAGGCGCCGCAACTCGACGAACTCCCGGCGAAGGCCCGGCCCCACACCCCCGCCCACCCCGTCCGGCCCAACCACCCCGTCCGGCCCGGCCAGCCTGTCCGGCCCGGCCGCCGCGTCGGGCCCGGTCGCCCCGCCCGTACCGGCCACCCCGTCGGGCCCAACCACCCCGTCCGTGGTGACCCCGCCGGTACCGGCGGCCCCGTATGTACCGGCCGCCCCGTATGTACCGGCCGCCCCGTCCGTTAGCGCCGCCACATCCCTTTCCACCACCAGCCCGTCCGTACCGGCCGCCCTGCCCGTTCCCCCCACCACATTCCGTTCCACCAGCCCATCCGTACCAGCCGCCCCGTCCGTACTGGCACGGGCTGACCCGTCCGTACCGGCCACCACGTCCCTTGCCACCAGCCCGTCCATACCAGCCACGTCCGTACTGGCCGCTACATCCCTTTCCACCAACCCGTCCGTACCAGCCACCCTGTCCGCACTGGCCGACCCGCCCGTTCCTCCCGCCACATCCCCTTCCACCAGCCCGTCCGTACCACCCACGCCGTCCGCACTGGTCAACCCGCCCGTACCGGCCGACCCGCCCGTTCCCCTCGCCACATCACTTGCCACCAGCCCATCCGTACCAGCCACGTCCGTACTGGCCGTCACATCCCCTTCCAACAGCCCGCCCGTACCACCCACCCCGTCCGTTTCCGCCGGCCCGTCGGTTCCCGCCACCGCGTCCCTTCCCGCTGGGCCATCCCGTCGTTCGGGGCTCGCCGGGACGCCGCGCGCGATGCCGAGGGCGGCGGGCAGGCACAGCAGCGTGATCGCCCAGAAGGAGGCACGCCAGCCGACCAGCGTCCCCACCAGGGCGCCGGCGGGGACCCCGGCGATGGTGGCTACCGTGGTGCCGGCCAGCAGGACGGCCAGGGCCCGGCCCTTCCGGCCGGAGGGGACCAGTTCGGCCGCCGTGGTGAGTGCGACCGCCAGGAAGCCGGCGTTGGCGAGCGCCGCGATCACCCGGGCGGCGAGGAGCACCGTGAAGTCGCCGGTGAGGGCGCCGAGGACGTGGGCGGCCTGGAAGAGACCGAGCAGGCCCAGCAGGCCGGACCGCCGCGGCCAGCGGCGCGCGAGCCCGGCCATGAGCGGGGCGCCGACGACCATACCGATCGCGAAGGCCGACGTGAGCAGCCCTGTCGTGGCGACCGGAACGCCGAGGTCCACGGCGATGTCGGGCAGCAGACCGGCGAGCATGAATTCCGACGTGCCCATGGCGAAGACCGCCACGGCGAGAAGATACAGAGCCAGAGGCATCGAGGACTCCGAGGTGAGGAGAGATCAAGGAAGACGTCTCGTCACCGCGGTCAGCCCGGCCGTACCCGCCCGCGGCGGGGCGGGACCGTTCGGGAACTCAGGGGTTCAGGGGGCTGACGGGTGACCGAAAGCCCCCACCCTGGATGCCTCTGGGCTCGACATGGCAGGCACGATAACTCAGGCGCGCCGCTCCGCGCACCGGGATTTTCAGGGCACCAGGACGCTCAGGCAGGTGACGCAGCCTTCGAGCTTCTCGAATTCGCCGATGTCGACGACCGCCACGTCGTAGCCCTCGGCGGCGAGCTGGTCGGCCGTACGCGGGGCTGAGGCGCCGACCAGCACCTGCTTCTCCCCCAGCACGACGACGTGCGCGCCGGCCGGCTCCTGGGCCACGCGAAGGTACGGCAGGGCCGAGGTGTCGACCAGTTCGGGGACGCCGATGAGCGATCCGTCCGGCAGCGCCGTCATCGCGGTCTTCAGGTGCAGGCAGTCGTGCAGCGCGACCGGCACCAGGCGGCGCCCGCGGGTGGCCACCTGCCGGGTCAGCTGGCAGATCGCGTCCTCGTTCGTACGGGCCGAGCGCCCGGCGTAGACGGTGTTGCCGACCTGCAGCACGTCGCCGCCGTCGAGAAAGCCCTCGTCGATCCGGGTGATCTCCAGGCCCAGTTCGGCGACCGTCCCCTCCATGGAGGGGATCTCCGGCACGCGCTCGGGCACCCGGGGCCGGCCGAGTACGGCCAGGTCGTCGCAGACCACCACCGTGTCCTCGACGAACACCCCGTCGGGCAGGTCGTCGGCCGGCGGCAGCCAGCGCACCCGCCAGCCCGCGGACTCCAGCGCCGCGACGTACGCCTCGTGCTGGCGCGCGGCGAGCTCCGCGTCGACCGGCGTGCGCTCGATGTGCGTGACGATGCCGTCTCCGAGGCGGGGGCTCGGGCGGCGTACCAGCGCGGTCCGCTCACCCATGGGTGCCTCCTCGCGCGTACGGGCGCGGCGTCGTGGCACTCACTCGCGCGCCGCCCCCTCCGTCGTGCTGATCACGCCGACGGCGTGCGCGGGCGTCATGCCGAGCCGCCCCGCGACCGTGTGCAGGGCCTGGCGCTCACCGGCACCGATCGCGCCGTCGGCGAGCGCGACGCGTACGACCTGGGCGAGGAACCATTCGCGCGCCTCGGTGGTGAGCTGGGCGCCCGCCTGGGCGATCACCTCGTCGGTGCCGTCCGGCGCCTCCTCCAGGTCGGCGGCCAGCGTCGCGTCGTCGAAGTCGGCCATGCCGTACTCGCGAACGGCCTCGATGGCACGGGCCCGCGCGGCCGAGTCGGCCGGGTCGCCCGCCACCAGTACCGCGCCCACCGCGGCCCGCATCGCCATCGGCAGGGCCGCCGCCATCTGCTGCGCGGTGGGCATGCGCAGCACGTCGAGGTTGAAGCGGCCGCGGCAGGTACCGCACTCGACGACCTCACCGACGCGGTTCAGCGGGATGACCGGGACGAAGAAGAGCGTGAACCAGCGGCGGGCGATCCGCTGGCGGTAGTGCCGGTCGCCTCCGCAGTTGGGGCAATGAAAGTCGCCCTGGCCGACGGTCCGGAAGAACACCGAGAGCCCGAAGATCAGCAACACGGAGGGTCTCCTTCTCTTTCAGGCAAGGCGCCCACTGGTATCGATCCTGCCGTATCCGTCCACCGGGCCGGAACCGTTCGCCGATTCCGCCCTCCCGAAGGATAGGCGGCCGGAACGGGTCCCCGGCCCCATCGTGATCGACCAAGGTCCGTCCAGGCGCGGGACTCCCACGGCGCAACGCATGAGCCGACCGTACGACCCGCGCGCCGGCGATGGCCGTGAGGAGCACCCCAGCAGCAAGGCTATCCCCCGCCGCACGGCCCGCCGCACGGCCCGCCGCAGGGCCGCCCGCCGCAACCGGGTTCCGGCCGCGCTAGGGAGAGAGTGCGTCGAAGTCCCGCCGCCCGGGACACTCCCCGCCCGGGACACTCCCCGCCCGGGACACTCCCCGCCCGGGACACTCCCCGCCCGG
>NZ_JBHLZP010000255.1:0-16832 GCF_042429965.1 Actinoallomurus acaciae | reverse complement strand
CCCCGCCCTCCCAGGGGGCGCCGACCCCACTTCCATTGTCAAGCCACCCCACACACCAAAGAAAGACCACACCCACAGCTGTGGAAAACCCACGACCCAACCACTTCGAAACAGACTCTAGGGCCTATGCGGATGACGACGGAGAAGCCGCGAAGGGCCTGCCGCCCGTCCTCCGGAGCGGCGTCCGCGTCTCCCCGCCAGACGAAATCCGCCTTTCGCCGATCCTGGCCGTCGCGGCCGTCGGCCTGAGCGGCGTCGAGGCCGGGACGGCTCAGTCGAATCCGAGCCGACGGAGCTGCTTGGGGTCGCGCTGCCAGTCCTTGGCGACCTTGATCCGCAGGTCGAGGTAGACCTTGGAGCCGAGCAGCGCCTCGATCTGCCGCCGGGCCCGCGTGCCGACGTCCTTCAGCCGCGCGCCCTTGGGCCCGATGACGATGCCCTTCTGGCTGGGCCGCTCGACGTACAGCCAGGCGTGCACGTCGATCAGGTCGTCGCGGCCCTCGCGGGGCGCCATCTCCTCCACGACCACCGCGATCGAGTGCGGCAGCTCGTCGCGTACGCCCTCCAGGGCGGCCTCGCGGATCAGCTCGGCCACCATCACCTGCTCCGGCTCGTCGGTCAGCTCGCCCTCGGGATAGAGCGGCATGCCCTCCGGCAGCCGGTCGACCAGCAGGTCGCCGACCACGTCGAGCTGGAACCCCGACTCGGCCGAACACGGCACGACGTCGGCCCACTCCCCCAGCCGCGACACCTTGAGCAGTTGCTCGGCGACCTGCTTACGGCTCGCCAGGTCGGTCTTGGTCACCATCGCGACGACCGGCGTGCGCCTCTCCTGGGCCAGCTCGGCAGCGATGAACCGGTCGCCCGGACCGACCTGCTCGTTCGCCGGCACGCAGAAGCCGATCACGTCGACCTCGCTGAGCGTCGAGCGCACCAGACTGTCGAGCCGCTCGCCCAGCAGCGTACGCGGCTTGTGCAGACCGGGCGTGTCGACGATGACGAGCTGCGCGTCCGGACGGTGCACGATGCCCCGGATCGTCCGCCGCGTCGTCTGCGGCTTGCTGCTGGTGATCGCCACCTTGCTGCCGACGAGCGCGTTCATGAGCGTGGACTTGCCCACGTTGGGGCGACCGATGAAGCAGGCGAACCCCGACTTGAATCGGGTGCCGGTCTGGGGCGAGGTCACACTGTCGATTGTGGCGTACTCACGACCGCCGCCGGACCGCATGGCGCCGGTCAGCTTCTCAGCACGGCACGAACGGCGCCGTCCGGCCCGGCCACCAGCACGGGAGCCTTGGGCCCCAGGTCGCGAACGGCGGCGATGTCGGGAGCCTCGTCCTCGGTGACCACGGCGGCGGCCTCAAGCGACTCCGCGCCGCTGGAGACCGCCATGGCCACGGCGACCTGCAGCGCGGACAGCTTCAACGAGGGAAGCTCGACCGACCCGGCCGCATACGTCCGCCCGGTCTCATCCCGCACAGCGGCCCCCTCGCCGCCCCCGACCCGTGCTCGCGTCGAACGCGCGAGGGTAATGATCTTCACGTCTTCGGCATCAAGCTCACTCACGCCCGCCAGCGTACGTCCCCCCACCGACTAAGACGCGAACCCACAGCCCACATGTGGTCCGAGCCACAGACGACGCGCACCGAACGCAGGACCCGCACGAACGCAGGGGTCGTACGGGCAACCCCGATAGCTCCCATTAGTGGGCGAGTCGGTGGAGCCAGTCGCGTAGGAGGGCGGTTTCCGTCGGGCGGAGCGGGAGGGTGGTCCCGTCTGTGGCTGTGAGGGCGGCGTCCAGGGCCAGGGCCCGGGGGGCGAGGCCGGTGTGCGTGGCCGGGGGCGGGTCGGTGGTGATGGAGTCGATGAGAATGTCGCGCATTCGCGCGGAGATCTCCGGGTCGCGCTCCTCGGCCGAGGCGCCGACCAGCGACAGGGTGACGCCGGTGACGGCGGCCAGGCAGAGCTGGGCGGCGAGGGCGGGCGGGACTTGGAGGCGCCCGGCGGCGGCGACGTGGTCGAGGAACTTCAGCAGGAGGTCGCCCGCCTCCTCGGCGGCGGGCGGGCGGCGACCGGGGCGGTCGGCGCCGAACATCAGCAGGTAGAACGCGGGGTGGCGCAGGCCGAAGTCGACGTGCATGTCCCAGCCGCGGCGCATGTCGTCGACCGGGTCGGCGGTGTGCGCCAGCTCGTGCTTCTCGGCCAGGTAGAGGTCGAAGCCGTGGATGGCCAGGGCCGCCAAGAGGCCGTCCTTGTCGCCGAAGAGCTGGTAGAGCGAGGCGGCGCGGATGCCGGCCGCCGCGGCGACCGAACGGGTGGAGACCGCCTGGGCTCCCTCCCGCTCCAGGATGCCGGCCGCCACCTCGAGGATCCGCCGCCGGGTACGGGTCTTCGCATCGTCCACGGTTGCAATGCTACGCCATTCCGCGTATCACTGATACGGAGCAGCGATACACAGATCAGCGTTGCAGTGATACGGCCAAGGGAGAGACCAATGATCGGATACGGAGCCATGCAGCTCGCCGGGCCGAACGTATGGGGGCCGCCGGACGACCCCGAGTCGGCGCGGCGGGTGTTGCGCCTGGCGGTCGAACTCGGAGTGACGTTCTTCGACACCGCGAACGCGTACGGGCCGCGTACAGTGAACCGGCTGATCGGGGAGGCGCTCCGCCCGTTCCCGGAAGAGGTGATCGTCGGCAACAAGGTCGGCGCCGGGCGTGGCCCGGACGGGGCGTGGATCATCACCGGCCACCCGGACACGGTGCGCCGGCAGGTCCACGAGGCGCTGGCCGACCTGGGCACCGAAACGAGCGAGCTGACCTACCTGCGGCTCGGCGGCGACTCTCCGGTGCCCCCGAGCGACGTGCCGCTGGAGGATTCGCTCGGTGTGCTCGTCGAGCTGCGGGACCAAGGGCTCATCCGCCGCATCGGGCTGTCCGGCGCGTCGCCGGAGATGCTGGCCCGCGCGCAGGAGATGACGCCGATCGCGGCGGTGCAGAACCGCTTCAACCTGCTCGACCGCAGCGGCGTCCAGGTCCTCGCCGACTGCGAGGCGCAGGGCATCATGTTCGTCCCCTACTTCCCGCTGGCCTCGGGGCGGCTCGCCGGCTACGACGAGCTGACCGGCCCCGCGGAGCGCCTCGGCGCGACGCCGGCCCAGGTCGCGCTGGCCTGGCTGCTGCGCCGTTCCCCCGCCATGGTCGTCATCCCCGGCACGGCGAACCCCGCTCACCTGCGCGCCAACGTCGCCGCGGCCGAGGTCGCCGAGAACCTGACCGACGCCGAGGTGACCCACCTGACCGGTCTCGTCGACGAGTCGAAGGCCGTCATCGACCGGCCGCACCAGTCCACGCTCGACGCGCTCAGGTCCGCAGCGGAGAGCCACCTCTGAGCGGCCACCGCCCAGCGAGCGTCACGGTCTGGCCGTACCCGTCCGTGGGACTTATGGTCTGGCCGTGTCAGTCCTTGAGATCTCCGATCTGATCGGCGCGTGGGATCCGATCACCGGTGAGCGTCTGCCGGTCGTCAAAGACGAGGTGGTCGCGCGGCTGCGTGAGGCCGGCGACCGGCGTGCGGCGCGGATCGTCGAGCGGATGCCCGCGTCCGGGCGGTTCCTGGCGCCCGGCGCGGTCGACCGGCTGTTCATCCGGGTCCATACCGAGTTACAGCGTCTCGGCGAGGAACTCCACATGGCCGAGCGGTTCGCCGAGTTGCTGGCACCGGTCCTGGCCGCGGCGCGGGCCGCCGGATTCGGGCCGCTGCGGATCGTGGACGTCGGCTGCGGCCTCGGCTACGTGATGCGGGCCTTCGCCGCCTCGGCGGAGCTGGGTGCGGACGTGGAGCTGACCGGGGTGGACCTCAACCCCGTGCTCATCGCCGAGGCCACACGGCTCGCCGAGGCCGAACGGCTCAACTGCCGTTTCGTCCGCGGCGACGCCTTCGCGCTCACCGAGCCGGCGACGGTCTACATCTCGGGCGGGGTGCTCCATCATTTCCCGGCCGCCGAACTGGCCGGGTTCTTCCAGGCACAGGACCGGCCGGGAACCGCGGCGTTCGTGCACTACGACATCGCCGCGACCCGGCTCGCCCCCGTGGGGGCGTGGGTGTTCCATCGCGCCCGGATGCGCGAGCCGCTGGGCCGGCATGACGGAGTCGCCTCGGCACGGCGAGCGCACGGCGACTCGGTGCTGCTGGACGCCGCGTCGCGGCCGGGCGGGATGGAGGTCTTCCTCTTCGCGCCGATCGGGCACGCCAACCCGTTCTGCGCCTCGATGAGACCCGTCCTCGGGGTACGGCCGGAGCTGGCCGGGACGCTGCGGAAGGTGCTCGGGAGGCGGGCGCGAGGTCTCATCAGCGTCGACGGCGTACGGGAAGGGACCGGACGGTGACCTTGTTCCCGGCCGAGCCCGTCACGGTTCCCGCGCTCCTGGTGGGCCTGGCCGTGGCGGACGGCGCCTTCGCCGGATTCCGCGCTGGTACGGGCCGCAACGCCCGCATCCGCAAGCGGCGCTACAACCTGCTGGCGGCCGGGCGCGGCCTGGCCGTGTCGGCGGCGGGGCTCGCCGTCACCGCCGTCGTGATCCTGCTCGGATCGGCGGGCCACGCGCACCGCCGGGCGGATCTGGTCGAGGCCGGGGCGAGGATGCTCATGGTCCTGATGCCCTACGCCGTCGCCGTCGTGATCTCGCTCGCGGGGTACCGCCTGCTCCCCATCCGGCCGAGCACGCTGTTGATCCTGGTCGGGCTGGGGCCGTTCACGCTCGCCCGGCCCGCGGTGGTGGCGGCGGCGACCGCGGCCGCCGTCCTCGCCTCACCGGACTGGCTCGTCCGGGCCGTCGCCCTGACGGCTGCCACCGGCACGCTCATCGTCGAGCCGTGGGTCCACCGCCGCTGGTACCGGGAGCCGTTGTGACGCCGCGGCCTCAGGCCTCGGCGTTCTCGCGATCGCCGGCCGGCTGCTCCTCGTCGTCCGGCGGCACGCGTTCGACCAGGACGGTACCGATCTTGTTGCGGCGGCCGGCGAGGTTCTCCACGGTCAGCCGCAGGCCGGCGACCGTCGCCTGGGAGCCGGCGATCGGGACGCGGCCGATGGCGTGGGCCAGCAGGCCGCCGACGGTCTCGACCTCGTCCACGTCGATCTCCACGCCGTACAGGTCGGCCAGGTCCTCCACGGGCAGCCGGGAGGTGATGCGCGCCCGCCCGTCGGCCAGGTGCTCGACCGGCGGGGCCTCCTGGTCGTACTCGTCGGTGATCTCCCCGACGATCTCCTCGAGGATGTCCTCGATGGTGACCAGCCCCGCCGTTCCGCCGTACTCGTCGATCACCACGGCGCAGTGCGTCTGCCGGGCCTGCATCTCGCGCAGCAGTTCGTCGATCGGCTTGCTGTCCGGCACGTACGTCGCCGGGCGCATGATCGACTCGACCCGCTCCACCGACTCGCCGTCGTGGTATTCGTGGCTGCGGCGCACGATGTCCTTCAGGTACGCGATGCCGACCACGTCGTCCTCGTTCTCGCCCACCACCGGGATGCGGGAGAAGCCGCTGCGCAGCGCCAGGGACAGCGCCTGACGCAGCGTCTTGTCGCGCTCGATGAAGACCATGTCGGTGCGCGGCACCATCACCTCACGGACGAGCGTGTCACCCAGCTCGAACACCGAGTGGATCATCTCCCGCTCGTCCGGCTGGATGAGGCGCCGCTGCTCGGCCAGGTCGACCAGGTCCCGCAGCTCCGCCTCGGAGGTGAACGGGCCCTCGCGGAAGCCCTTGCCGGGGGTCAGGGCGTTGCCGAGCAGGATGAGCAGCCTCGGCAGCGGTCCCAGCACCCGCGCCAGCGGATGGATCACCGCGGCGCCCAGGAGCGCCACCCGGTCGACGTGCTGGCGGCCGAGCGTACGCGGGCTGACGCCGACGGCGATGTAGCTGACGACGATCATCACCGCGGCGGCCGTGGCGTACGCCCGCCAGTTCTGGCCGAGCCAGAACGTGCACACGACGGTGACGATCACGGTCGCGGCCAGCTCGCAGCTGACCCGCAGCAGCAGGATGAGGTTCAGGTAACGCGGGGAGTCCGCGACGACCTGCGCCAGCATGCGGGCGTTGTGGCCGTCTTCGCGGACGAGTTCCTCGACGCGGACCCGCGAGATGCGGGCCAGCGCCGTCTCGGCACTGGCGAACAGGCCCCCCACCGTCACCAGGGCGGCGGCGAGGATCACCAACCAGATCATGGGCGTCGTCATGAGGGGGTCTGCGCGCGCGCCTCACGCCAGGAGGCGAGAAGCTCCGCTTGCAGACCGAACATCTCCTTGTGCTCCTCGGGCTCGGCATGGTCGTAGCCGAGCAGGTGGAGGATGCCGTGCGTGCACAGCAGGTGCAGCTCCGCCTCCGTACCGTGGCCGGCCTTGCGGCCCTGCTGAGCCGCGATCACCGGGCAGAGCACGACGTCGCCGAGCAGCGCCGGGTCGGCCGGCGCGTCCTCGGTGCCGCCGGACACGTGGCCCGGGCGCAGCTCGTCCATCGGGAAGGCCAGCACGTCCGTCGGACCGGGCTCGCCCATCCACTTCTCGTGCAGCTCGGTCATTGCCGCCTCGTCCACGAGGACGATCGACAGCTCGGCGAGCGGGTGGATGTCCATGCGGTCGAGGACATGCGTCGCCAATGCGGACAACGTCGTCTCGTCGACGTCCTCGCCGGACTCGTTGAGTACTTCGATGCTCATCGTCATCGCCCCCGCTTGCGCGGGCCGCGGCCGTCCTGGTTGACCTCGCGTGGCCGGCTCCGTATGTCGTGGCGGTCGTACGCGTCGACGATCTGGCCCACCAGCTTGTGGCGGACCACGTCCTTACTGGTCAGGGTACGGAAGCTGATGTCGTCGATGCCATCCAGGATCTCCTGCACGACGCGGAGGCCGCTGTCCTGCCCCGACGGCAGGTCGACCTGGGTGACGTCACCGGTCACCACGACCTTCGAGCCGAACCCGAGCCGGGTCAGGAACATCTTCATCTGCTCGGGCGAGGTGTTCTGCGCCTCATCGAGAATGATGAAGGAGTCATTGAGCGTGTTGTGCGTCAGCAGGTGATCCTGCGTGACGTACAGAGAGTCTTCCGCCGCCACCTGGATGCACACGCACTCCTCGCGCCCCGCGGGCTCGATCGAGTCGACGAACCGCATCGGCCGCCCGCCGCCACCGGCGGCGTGGTACTCCTCGCGCTTCTGGGCGAGGCGGAAGGGCTCGACGCCTTCGGGCAGACGGATGTCGACGATGTGGGCGTCGCGGCCGGATCCGCCCGACGCGCCTCCCCGCTCGCGCTCCTCGGCCACGCCGCCGAGTGACCGCACCAGCGCGACGACGTCATCGCGAAGCGGGATCGACGTCGTCGTGAACCGGACCCGGCACGTGCGGTCGGCCTGGGCGACCGGCTCGCCGTCGGTGTCGAGGAGCCCCTGGAGCACCGCGAGGCGGACCTCGGCGGCGTTGTACAGGTAGTCGCCCGGCACCGATCGTGTACCGCACGGATCCGGCTCGCGCGCGATGGTGATGACCTGCCCGGGCTCGGTCACGTGGTCGACGCCGCCCCTGCGGCGGACCTCGACGCCGGGCCGCTCTTCGAGCGCGTCCGCGCGGCCGTCGCCGAGCAGCCGGCCCAGAGCGTACGGGTCGATGGGGACCTCGCGCTCGGGAAGGCGCACCGGGCCGGTGAGCAGCGGCAGCTCGTAGCGCCGGGCGTGCGCCGCGCGCAGGTCGCCGATCATCTCCCGGGTCTCCAGGACCCGCCACGGCTCGTCAGAGGCGTTCCGGACGGTCCACAGGTGCTCGCCGCAGCAGAGGGTCCGCGCTCCGTCCTGGGCGGTGACGTGGTAGATGTCCTTTTCGCCCTGGGGGTGGACGCCGAGGACCGGGGTCGGCTCGCCGTTCGAGCCGATGACGAGGTCACCGACCTGAAGATCGCCGATGGGGCGCCAGCCGTCCGGTGTCAGGACCGGGGTGAAGACGGGCTGTGCACGGCCTCTCATGTACGCGAGGGGCGCCACCTCGATCGTGCCGGCGGCCATGAGGCGCGGGATCGAGTCGGGGTCGATCATGTCGTGCAGCGCGTCGTACAGGGGGCGCAGGTACGGGTCGATCTTCTCGTACAGCGTGCCGGGCAGGAAGCCCAGCCGCTCGCCCGCCTCGACGGCCGGGCGGGTGAGGATGATCCGGTTGACCTCCTTGGCCTGGAGGGCCTTCACGGCCTTGGCCATCGCGAGGTAGGTCTTGCCCGTACCCGCCGGGCCGATCGCGAACACGATCGTGTGCTTGTCGATCGCGTCGACGTAGTGCTTCTGGTTGAGCGTCTTCGGCCGGATCGTGCGCCCGCGCGAGGAGAGGATGTCGAGGGTGAGCACCTCGGCGGGGCGTTCGGCGGTCTCGGCACGCAGCATCGCCACGCTGCGTTCGATCGCGTCGGGAGTGATCGGCGTGCCGGTCTTGAGCAGGTCGAGCAGCTCTTCGAAGAGCTTGGCGGCGAGCTCGGTCTCCTCGGCGAGGCCGGTGATCGTGATTTCGTTGCCACGTACGTGGACGTCGCTGGCGAAGGTCTTCTCGACGACGTCGAGAAGCTCATCGCGCGAGCCGAGCAGGGCGACCATCGAGAGGTCGTCCGGGATCACGATCTTGACTTGCGTACGCGCGCTGTCCGGTACGGCGTCAGCGGTGTGAGTTGAATCGGCCATAGCCCGGCCTTGCGGCCTTTTCGTCCCTGCCTTCCGATTGCGTGCGGTCCCCGGCTGCGTCGTTTCTCATGGTACCGGCACGGGGCCAACCATTTTCGGGTCACTCACCAGCGGGAAGTCAGCCGGGCGGCCAGTTGAGGCCGCGTCCGCCGAGCACGTGGGCGTGCACGTGGAAGACGGTCTGGCCCGCTCCCGGACCGGTGTTGAAGACCACCCGGTAGCCGGACTCGGCGACACCGTCGGCGACCGCGACCTGGTGCGCCTCGCGTACGAGCTCGGCGAGCAGGTCGCCGTCGGAGGAGGCGAGCTCGACCGCGGTCGGGTGGTGCTCCTTGGGCACCACCAGCACGTGAGTGGGAGCCTGCGGGTTGATGTCGCGAAACGCCAGGGTGCGGTCGGTCTCCCGGACCACGGTCGCCGGCACGTCACCAGACACGATCTTGCAGAACAAGCAGTCCTGTTCTGTCACGGACCCCTCCTCACGCCCCACAGGTCTGCGCATGTTATCGCGGTCCAGAGACAGGACCGTCGTCACCGGAGCCACCCCCGTCGCTCCTCACCGGGCCGTACGGGACTCGTCTGCGAATCGTTACGAGCGAGGGGCGTCGCTATGGCCAAGAACCGCCCACCTCTGGTTAGGGTTGCTGTCGCGAAACCTCGGCGCGCACGGGCCTCCAGCCCCCACCAGGTCCCCTCGATCCGTGCCCCGGGCCCACTTCGCGAGAACTTACGGATCCGGCGTGCCGTCCAACCAGGAGGGCACATGCGGGAGACACACCGATGGGCGGGATAAAGGCGAGACGAGGTATGCCCTTTCGTAAACCTCACAGTGAGGGTGCGCGTCCCACTGATGTGACCGAAACCCTCGTAGCCAGGAGCACGGCGGGAGCTGTGGCGGTCGCCTGGGACGCAGACCAGGCGGTTACCGCGCTCTACAGTGCCCACTACCGCTCGCTGGTGCGCCTCGCGACGCTGCTCGTTCGCGACGTCGCGACGGCGGAAGAGGTGGTTCAGGACGCGTTCGTGGCCATGCACGGCGCATGGCGACGGTTGCGCGAGCCCGAGAAGGCCCTGTCGTACCTGCGGCAGTCCGTGGTGAATCGGTCACGGTCAGTGTTGCGGCACCGTGCCGTCGTGGAGAAGTACGCTCCCAAGGGGCTTCCCGACGCGCCGAGCGCGGAGAACGGGGCGATCGTGGAGCTCGAACGCTCCGCGGTCGTGAAAGCACTCGGCGCCCTGCCGAATCGGCAGCGCGAAGCACTGGTGCTCCGTTATTACGGTGATCTCTCCGAAGCGGAGATCGCCAAGACGATGGGCATCAGCCGGGGGGCCGTCAAGAGCCACACCGCGCGCGGTATGGCCGCGCTACGCAGCGTCCTGGAGCAGCAGTAATGACCCAGCCCTTCGACGACGAGCACGGCGACCGTCTTCGCCGTGCCCTGCACGCGGAAGCGGAAGCGGTCACGCCCTCTGCGGAGGGACTCGAGCGCATCCGGGCCAAGATCAACCAGCGGCACGAGCGACGTTTCGTCGTCTCCCTCTCCGCGCCCTGGTTGCGCCCGCTGGCGGCGGCCGCCGCCGCCATCGTCGTGTGCGTCGTCGCGCTATCCGTCACACCCGGTCTGGCCAACTTCGTCCAGACCGGCCACTTCAGCCCGGACTCCGGCGGCAACAGGGGAAACTCTGCGGCCACCGACGGCCACTCCCGAGGACAGACGCCCCCGGGCGACTCCTCGACACCCGACCCGAGCGCCTCCCCGAGCCCGACGTCGATCCACCCGTCCAACACGGGCAAACACGTGGTCAACGGCACATGCCCGCCCGGCGAGACCACGGTCACCCCAACGGCGACACCGACGGCCGACAGCTCGGCCGACTCGGGCCCGAGGACGCGCACGACGTGCCAGGCACCCCCTGACGGCGGGACCACGACACCACCGAACTCAGGCGGAACCACCCCGCCGACGGAGTCGTCCCCTCCGACCCCTCCGTCGAGCGACCAGCCGACGTCGGACTCGGCCCCCACGACGGCACCGAACCAGTCCCCCTGATCCACTCCGCCGTCCCGGCAGCACCGGAACGGCACCGCACGGACCGCACTGCCCACCAGCGGCCCGGGTCCACTCCCCGTCCTGGCAGCACCCGGTACGGCACGGGCCGCACCGCCCATCAGTCACCCGGATCCGTTCCCCGTCCCGGGAGCACCCGGAACGGCACCACACGGACCCGCGCTGCCCACCAGCGGCCCGGGTCCACTCCCTGCCCTGGGAGCACCCAGAAGGAGACCACACGGACCGCGCCCTCTGCCAGTCACCCGGATCCGCTCCACATCGCGGGAGCACCCAGTACGACACCGCCCGGGCCGCGCTGCCCACCAGCGGCCCGGATCCGCTCCCTGTCCCGGGAGCACCCGGAACGAGACCACACGGACCGCACCGCCCACCAGCCACACGGGCCCACTCCCCATCCCGGGAGGACCCGGAACGACACCGCACGGGCCAAGCTGCTACCAGCGGCCCGTGCGGCTCAGCAGCACCGTGGCAGCGGCCACGCCCGCCGTCGACGTGCGCAGCACCGTCGGGCCGAGCAAGCACGGCACACCGCCCGCCGCCACGAACACCGCGACCTCCCCGTCGGTCAAGCCGCCCTCCGGGCCGACGACCACGACAAGCTCCGCGGACTCCGGCATCAGGTCGCTCAGCAGCACCCGGAACGACACCGCACGGACCGCGCCCCCTACCAGTCACCCGGATCCGCCGCCGTCCCCGGCAGCACCCGGAACAGCACCACACGGGTCGCACCGCCCACCAGCCACCCAAATCCGCCCCCATCGCGGGAGCACTCAGTACGACAGGGTCCCTCTCTGCCCCAGGAGCACCCCGGAACGACACCACAACGGACCGCACCGCCCACCAGCCAACCCGGGTCCACTTCCCCCCTGGGAGGACCCGGAACGGCGCCGCACGGGCCGAGCTTCTACCAGCGAGCCCGTGCGGCTCAGCAGCACCGTGGCAGCGGCCACGCCCGCCGTCGACGTGCGCAGCACCGTCGGGCCGAGCAGGGACGGCACACCGCCCGCCGCCACGAACGCCGCGACCTCCTCGTCGGTCAGGCCGCCCTCCGGGCCGACGACCACGACAAGGTCTCCGGACTCCGGCACCGGCAGGCCGCTCAGCGGGCGTTCCGCCTCCTCGTGCAGCACCACTGCCAGTGACGCGTCCGCGACCCGCGCCACCGCGTCGGAGGTGGTGGCCAGGTCGGTGACCTCCGGCAGCCAGGCGCGACGGGCCTGCTTGGCGGCCTCGCGCGCCGTGTTGCGCCAGCGCGCAAGGGCTTTGGCCCGGCGTTCGGGACGCCACTGGGTCACGCAGCGCGCCGCCGCCCACGGGACGATCACGTCCACGCCCACCTCGGTCATCGTCTCGACCGCCAGTTCGCCCCGGTCGCCCTTGGGCAGGGCCTGCATCACCACGATCCGGGGGTCCGGGCGGGGTACGTGCCGACGCGCACCGGCCTCGAGGTGGAGGCTGTCCCGTGCGGTGGAGGTGACGACGCACTCGACGAGCCGGCCCTCTCCGTCACCGAGGTCGACCCGCTCCCCCGGCCGCAGCCGACGTACGGCCGCCGCGTGGCGCCCCTCAGGCCCGTCGAGGACGATCCGATCGGACTCCAGACGAGAGGGCTCACTGAGGAAGAGGGGCGGGCTCATGCCCCCGATCGTAGGCGCGCGGCGGGAGCGAGAGAGCCCGCGCCTACGATCGAGGCGAAGACCGTGACCTAGGGGGAACCGAGGCCGGTGAGGCTGCGCGCCACGGCGGTCGGCCATCGCGTCGTCGGGTGGGGGCCAGTTCGCCGCGGCGCACCCGCGCGGCCAGGCGCGTGCCCTCCTCGACGATCAGGGCGTACGCCGAGACGTGGTCGGGCCCGGCGGCGACCGCGGCATCGAGGCTGGCCTGCCAGTCGGCGTTACCCTGGCCAGCCATAGATCAGGTCGAGGTTCACATGGTCGAACCCCGCCTCCCGCGCCCACGTGCGGCACAGCGTGCAGGAAGGACCCGGCCGACACGGTTCCCCGGCTCCCCGGCCAGGGCGGTCCCCCGTTTCCCCGGCCAGGGCGGTCCCCGGCTCCCCGGCCAAGGCGGTCCCCCGGCGACCCGCCGTCCCCCGGCCAAGGCGGCCCCTGGTGACCGCCGTCCTCCGGCTAGCGCGGTCTCCCGACGGCGCGGTCCCCCCGACGGAACGGCCCATCGCGCGGCGTTGACCACTGCGGACCGTGTAAGACAGACCCCCGGCTCCCTGTGGGGAGCCGGGGGGCTTCGCCGAAGGTCTCAGCGGCCGTTGAAGGCGTCGCGCAGCCGGGAGAAGAAGCCCTGCTGGCCCGGGGAGAACTTGCCGGGCGGTCGCTCCTCGTCGCGCAGGACGGCCAGGCGGCGCAGGAGGTCCTCCTGCTCCTCGTCGAGCTTGGTGGGCGTCTCGATGTTCACGTGGATCATCAGGTCGCCGCGGCCGTTCTCGTTGAGGTGCTTGACGCCCCGCCCGTACATCGGGATCTGCTGGCCGGACTGCGTGCCGGGCCGGATGTCGATCTCCTCCGGGCCGTCCAGGGTCTCCACGGTCAGCGACGTGCCGAGTGCGGCGGCCGTCATCGGCACCTGGACGGTGCAGTGCAGGTCGTCGCCCTGCCGTTCGAAGATCGCGTGCGGGCGCTCGACGATCTCCAGGAACAGGTCGCCGGCCGGGCCTCCGCCCGGGCCGACCTCGCCCTCGCCGGCGAGCTGGATGTGCGTGCCGTTCTCCACGCCGGCCGGGATGCGGACCTTGATCGTACGGCGGGTGCGGACCCGGCCGTCGCCGGAGCACTCCGGGCACGGGGTACGGATCACGCTGCCGTAGCCGCCGCACTGCGGGCAGGCGCGGGAGGTCATGACCTGGCCGAGGAAGGACCGGGTGACCTGCTGCACCTCGCCACGGCCGTGGCACATGTCGCAGCTCTCCGGCTGGGTGCCGGGCGCGGTGCCGGCGCCGGTGCAGTTGGTGCAGACGATCGCGGTGTCGACGGTCAGCTCGCGCGTGGTGCCGAACGCGGTCTCGGCCAGGTCGAGTTCGACGCGGATCGTGCCGTTGCGGCCGCGGCGTGCCCGGCTGCGCGGGCCGCGCTGGGTCTGCGTGCCGAAGAAGGCGTCCATGATGTCGCTGAACGGGAACCCTGCCCCGAACCCGCCGCCCGCGGCGCCGGTGCCGGACGCGAAGGGGTCCGCGCCCAGGTCGTACATCTCACGCTTCTTGGGGTCGGAGAGCACCTCGTAGGCCTGGGTGATCTCCTTGAACCGATCCTGGGTGTCGGGATCGGGGTTGACGTCCGGGTGCAACTCGCGCGCGAGCCTGCGATAGGCCTTCTTGATCTCGTCCGCACCCGCATCGCGGCGTACTCCGAGGGTCGCGTAGTAGTCGTTCGCCACTTACGACCCCGCCAGAATCTGACCGACGTAACGTGCCACTGCGCGTACCGCTCCCATCGTGCCGGGGTAGTCCATCCGCGTCGGGCCGAGCACGCCGAGCCGGGCCACGGCCTGGTCGCCGGCGCCGTATCCGGTGGCGACCACCGAGGTCGTGAACAGACTCTCGTGGGGGTTCTCGGTGCCGATCCGTACGGTGAGGCCGGCGGGATCACCCATCTCGCCGAGCAGCCGCATCAGGACGACCTGTTCTTCCAAGGCCTCCAGCACCTCGCGGAGGCTCTGGGACAAGTCGGCGCGGGCGAGGTTCGCCGCGCCGGCGATGACGATCTTTTCTTCGTGTTTCTCGACCAGCGTTTCGAGCAGCACCGACAGGACGGTCGCGGCGAGCGGCCGTTCGTCGGGCGGCAGCCGGTCGGGCACCTCGGCGACGACGCCGGGAACGTCGCCCAGCCAGCAGCCGTCGAGGTGGGCGTTGAGCAGCGCCCGCAGGTGGGCGATGGACTCCTCCGAGACGCCCTCGGGCATCTCGATGGTCCGCTGCTCGACCCGGCCCGTGTTGGTGATGATGACCAGCAGCAGCCGCTCCGGGCCGATCGGCACCAGTTCGACGTGGCGTACCGCCGAGCGCGTGAGCGAGGGGTACTGCACGACCGCGACCTGCCGGGTCAGCTGCGCCAGCAGCCGCACGGTGCGGGTCACGACGTCGTCGAGGTCGTAGGCGTTCGCGAGGAACGTCTCGATGGCCCGCCGCTCCGCCCCGGACAGCGGCTTGATCGTCGACAGCCGGTCGACGAAGAGCCGGTATCCCTTGTCGGTGGGCACGCGGCCCGCGCTCGTGTGCGGCTGGGCGATGTAGCCCTGCTCCTCGAGCAGGGCCATGTCGTTGCGGATCGTGGCCGGGGACACCCCGAGATTGTGCCGGTCGGCCAGTGCCTTGGAGCCCACGGGTTCGTTGGTGGACACGTAGTCCTCAACGATGGCACGCAGCACCGCAAGCTTGCGATCGTCGAGCACGCACTCACCTCCCACGGTCGGCCTGGCACTCCACGTTCTTGAGTGCCAAGTGTACGGCGATCGGCGACCGTCGCGGTGGGTCGGCGGTGATGAACGACGACGGCGACGGGCTCGCTTCCCGGGGTCGCCACGCAGTGGCGCAACACCGCTCGCCGCACCGGTATTCCGGCGTCCGCGGTCGGCGTCGGCGCGCAAGCGTACCGGTTCGCGGGCGTGTTGGTCCCGGCTCGGCCGGGTTGGTCCCGGTACGTTGCGGCCCGTGCGGAGCAAGGACTACGGCGATGACGTTCTCGCGGGCGACTGGCGACGCCCGCGCAAGGGCCAGATCCCCGAGATCGCGGCCGAACCCGGCCTGGTGGCCGAAGATCCCTCCAGCGGCTTCTGCGGCGCGGTCGTGGCCTGCGCCAAGGACGCGGTGACCCTGGAGGATCGATTCGGCAGGCGACGGGTGTTCCCGCTCGCCAAGGCCGGGTTCCTGATCGACGGCAGGCCGGTGACGCTCGTCCGCCCCACGTCCGCGCCGGGCCGGGCGCGGTCGGCCTCCGGCTCCGTCGCGGTACGGGACCTGCGGGCCCGCGTCGCGCGGGAGAGCCGCATCTACGTCGAGGGCAAGCACGACGCCGAGCTGGTGGAGAAGATCTGGGGTCACGACCTGCGCGTCGAGGGGGTGGTCGTGGAGTTCCTCGAGGGCGTCGACCACCTGCCGGAGATCGTCGAGGAGTTCGGCCCCGAGCCGGACCGCCGCCTGGGCGTGCTGGTGGACCACCTGGTCGCGGGCTCGAAGGAGTCCCGGATCGCCGAGCGGGTCGCGTCGCCGTACGTGCTGGTCACCGGGCATCCCTTCATCGACATCTGGCAGGCGGTCAAGCCGGCCGCGCTCGGCATCCGCGCCTGGCCGGACGTCCCGCGCGGCATCCCCTGGAAGGAAGGCGTGATCGCGGCGCTCGGCTGGAGAGGCGAGCCGGGCGAGGTCTGGCAGACCATCCTCGGCCGGGTTCGCACCTACGCGGACCTGGAGCCCGCGCTCCTCGGCCGGGTCGAGGAGCTGATCGACTTCGTCACCGATCCTCCGGCGGACGGCTGATCGCGCAACCGTCCGCGCCGCGGGCGCGTCTCATAAACTGCGACACCGCATCAGGGGGACAATTCAGGATCTGTCCCCACCGGAGGGGGCGCACGCGATGACCTACGGCCAGCACCACGGCGGGCCGCCGTACGGAGGACAGCCGTACGCCCGGCCGCCGCAGGGGCAGCCGCCGTACGGACCGCCGCCGGACGAACAGCGGCAGGCGCCGTACGGACCGTCGCCGCACGAACAGCGGCAGGCGCCGTACGGGCCTGGGCAGTACCCTCGGCCGGGGTACGCGCTGCCGGGGCCCGGCCACGGGCAGCCGCCCCGTGGACACCACGACCCGTACGCCGAGCCGCCGAAGGGCCGCCGCCGCCCGGAGACGCCGGCCGGCGGCCCGGTCGACGACGAGGACGAGCGCTGGGCGGTCCCCGCCTACGTCGGGATGTTCGTGTCCGGCTTCGTCGCCCCCGCCATCGTCCTGGCCGCGAGGGGACGGACGTCGCACTTCGCGCGTTTCCACGCCATCCAGGCGCTCAACCTGTTCGTGGCGATGTTCGTCTGCACGTCTCTCGCGCTCC
>NZ_JBHLZP010000254.1:0-11723 GCF_042429965.1 Actinoallomurus acaciae | reverse complement strand
CGCAGCAGCGTGTCGGCGCTCAGGCTGTCGGCGGTCTGGCCGGTCTCGGGCTGCGGGGCGTACGCGTCCGGCAGCGGGGCGAGCGGCGGCCCCTGCTCCCCGCCGGGCGGCGGGCCGTACTGCGGTGGCTGACCGTAGGGCTGCTGGTAGGGGCCCTGCTCGGCCTCGGGCGGCGGGCCGTACTGCGGTGGCTGACCGTACGGCTGCTGGTACGGGTTCTGCTCGGCCTCCGGCGGCGGGCCGTACTGCGGCTGTCCCTGGTACGGGGGCTGCTCACCGCCCGGGGGCTGTCCGTAGAACGGCTGCTGCCCGGGGTAGCCCTGCTCCGGGGGCGGACCGTACTGCGGCGGGTACTGCGCGTAGCCCGGGTAACCGCCCTGGGGGTAGTTGTCGTAGCCGGAGGAGTCCACCTGGGTGGCCTCGGCGGCCGGCAGACGCCGATCGACGTACTGGGTCCGCTCACCCTCGTCCGTTTCGTACCGCTCCTCCGGCTCGGCGGGCGCGGCCTCGGCGGCGCCCGCGCCGTTCACCGGCGGCATGCTCTCGTACGGCGGAGGGTCGGCCTGCTCGGGCGGCTGGTACGGCGGGTGGCCGTACTCCGTCCCGGGCGTGGGCATCCCGGGGAACTGCGGCGGCTGCTGCACCCCGCCGAAGTCCTGCGGGGGATAGCCGGGAAAGCCGAAGCCGTAGGGTTGCGGCCCTTCGGCGGGCGGCTGGGCGGGGGCGTCCTGCGGGGCGGGGTACTGCGGGAAGGTCGGCGCGGGCGGCGTGTTCGTCCATACGCCGGTGGACTCGCCCTCGTCCTCTTCGACCGCTTTGTCCTCGCCGGGCTTTTCAGCCCTCTCCTCTTCACCCGGCTTGGCAGCGTCGCCGCCGCTCATCGCATCAAGGGACGCGAGCTGTTCTTCGAGAGAACGACCCGTTTTATCCTGATCATTTCGTGCCACTAGGTCCCCCTCGTGGACGCGCAGTGGATGAACCCGCAAAAGACGCTAATCCGCAGCCTAAGCCACTCGGGGTACCGGCCCACACCGTGTCGCGTCACCACGCCGGGTTAATACTGCTACAGGCAACGTCCGCACTGTCGTATGTGCTGTCAGGACCGGCAGGGGAAGAGCGGCGAGTGTCCGGAAAACGGCTCTGTCGCTCGAAAACGGGGGAAGCGAACTGCACGTAGAGTGATTATGGCTGCTCACTGGAGGCCGACGGCGATTACAGTCCGTAATATCCACCGGTTTTTCTGAGGAGCCGGGATGGCCGGGCGGACGCCGACCCCCGCGAGGCGAACCTCGGCTGACACGGCACTAACGTGAGGCCCATGCATGCGATCGTGATCGAAAATCCGGGCGAGCCAGACGTGCTGCGCTGGAACGAGGTTCCCGATCCCGTCGTCGGCCCAGGTGAGGTGCTGCTCGACGTCGTCGCGGCCGGGGTCAACCGCGCCGACCTCTCCCAGCGCATGGGCGCCTATCCCCCGCCGCCGGGCGCACCGGAGTATCCCGGGCTCGAGGCCTCCGGGCGGATCGCGGCGCTGGGCGAGGGCGTCACCGGATGGAGCGTCGGCGACGAGGTGTGCGCGCTCCTCGCCGGCGGCGGTTACGCCGAACGAGTGGCCGTGCCCGCGGGGCAGCTGCTGCCCGTTCCGAAAGGCGTGAGCCTGGTCGAGGCCGCGGGCCTGCCCGAGGTCGTTTGCACCGTTTGGTCGAACGTCTTCATGCTGGCCGGACTCCGCGAAGGCGAGTCATTCCTGGTGCACGGCGGTTCGAGCGGAATCGGCACGATGGCGATCCAGCTCGCCAAGGCGCACGGCGCGCGAGTGCTGTGCACCGCGGGCAGCGAGGAAAAACTCGAACGCTGCCGAGAGCTCGGCGCCGACATCGCCATCAACTACCGCACCGAGGATTTCGTCAAAGAGGCCCGGCCCGTCGATGTCATCCTGGACAACATGGGCGCCGAATACCTGGCGCGTAACGTGGAGACCCTGGGCACCGGCGGGCGGCTCATGATCATCGGCTTCCAGAGCGGCGCGCGGGCCGAGCTGAACCTCGGCAAGCTCATGAGCCGGCGCGCGTCGATACAGTCGACGGGGTTGCGGGCTCGGCCGCGCGAAGAGAAGGCTGAGATCGTCGCCTCGGTGCGAGAGCACGTGTGGCCGCTGCTGGAGTCGGGGGCCGTACGCCCGATCACGGATCGGACGGTCCCGATGCACGATGCGGCCGCCGCGCACCGCATTCTGGAAGAGAGCACACACATCGGCAAGATCCTCCTCACAGTGGGAAACTGAGGCCCCATGAACAATCCGCTGAACAGCAACCAGGACCCGCATATCGTCGTCGTCGGCCAGAACGGCATGGCGACGGCCTCCGGTGAGGACGGTGAGTCCGAGGAGCGCTCGGTCGCCGAGATGGTCGAGCAGCCGGCCAAGGTCATGCGCATCGGCAGCATGATCAGGCAGTTGCTCGAAGAGGTCCGGCAGGCACCGCTCGACGAGGCCAGCCGCGCCCGTCTGGCGGAGATCCACCAGCGTTCGATCAAGGAGCTGGAGGACGGGCTCGCGCCGGAGCTGATCGAGGAGCTGGAGCGCATCTCACTGCCCTTCACCACTACCGAGAACACCCCCAGCGAGGCCGAGCTACGGGTCGCCCACGCGCAGCTCGTCGGCTGGCTCGAGGGACTGTTCCACGGCATTCAGACCACGTTGTTCGCCCAGCAGATGGCCGCCCGCGCCCAGCTGGAGCAGATGCGCCGCGCGCTGCCGCCCGGCGCCATGCCACAGGACGACACCGCCCCCGGCCGCACCTCCGGCCCCTACCTATAGTTCCTCGGGAAACAGCTCTTCAATGGTGCGGGCAACGCCGTCGTCGTCGTTGCCCGCCACCGTACGGCTCACCGCCGAGAGCACCTGTGGGTGGGCGTTGGCCACGGCGTAGGACCGGCCGGCCCACAGGAGCATCGGCAGGTCGTTGGGCATGTCGCCGAACGCCGCGACCTCGGTGGCGGCGATGCCGTGCCCGTCGCACAGCTCGGCGAGCGCGCTGGCCTTCGACACGCCCGGCGCGCTCATCTCGACGAGCCGCCGGCCGTTGGAGTGGGTCGGCAGCACGACCTCGCCGACCAGGTCGACGACGGCGGCGAGCAGCTCGTCGGCGTCGAGTTCGGGGTGGCGGGCCAGCAGCTTGGCGGCCGGCCGCGTCATCAGCTCCTCCACCGCGATCGAGTCGTCGCGCTCGGCGTTGTCCCAGCCGGACAGCTCATAGCCGCGCGCGTACTGGATGCCGTCTTCGTACTCCACCGCGAATCCCAGGTCGGGAAGGGCCTCGCTCAACGCCTCGATCGCGATCCGCAGCGCATCGGGGGCCATCAGGTGCGAGCGGATCACCCGCTCGTCGTGCAGGTCGTAGACCAGGGCGCCGTTGGCGCAGATCGCGACGCCGCGATGGCCCACGGCCTCGGCGACCGGGTGGATCCAGCGCGGGGGCCGGCCGGTGACCATAACGAGCATGGCCCCGGCCCGCTCCACTCTGGCGAACGCCTTGACGGTGCGCTCGGACACCGTGCCGTCGCTGCGTACGGTCGTGCCGTCCAGGTCGGTCGCGATCAGGCGCGGAGGCGTCATTTCGCGATGGGCTCGAGCACTTCGCGACCGATGAACCGCTGCAGCGCCTTGGGTACGCGCACCGAACCGTCGGCCTGCTGATGGTTCTCCAGGATCGCGACGATCCACCGGGTGGTGGCCAGCGTGCCGTTGAGCGTCGCCACCGGGCGCGTGCGCCCGTTCTCGTCGCGGTAGCGCACCGACAGGCGGCGCGCCTGGAAGTCGGTGCAGTTGGAGGTGGAGGTCAGCTCGCGGTAGCGCTCCTGGGTCGGCACCCACGCCTCACAGTCGTACTTGCGGGCCGCGCTCGTGCCCAGGTCGCCGCCCGCGGTGTCGATCACGCGATAGGGCAGCTCGACCTTGGCGAGCATCTCCTTCTCCCACTCCAGCAGGCGCAGGTGCTCCTCGTGCGCGTCCGCCGGGTCGCAGTAGGAGAACATCTCCACCTTGTCGAACTGGTGCACCCGGATGATGCCGCGGGTGTCCTTGCCGTACGACCCGGCCTCGCGGCGGAAGCAGGAGGACCAGGCGACGTAGCGCCGCGGGAGATCACTGATGATCTCGTTCATGTGGTAGCCGGCCAGGGGCACCTCAGAGGTGCCGACGAGGTAGAGGTCGTCCTGGGGCAGCTGGTAGACCTCGGCGGCGTGCGCGCCGAGGAAACCGGTGCCCTCCATCGCCTCGGGCTTGACCAGCACGGGCGGGATCATCGCGGTGAAGCCGTACCCGATGGCCTGCTCCATGGCGAGGTTGAGCAGGGCGAGCTGGAGCTGGGCGCCGACGCCGGTCAGGTAGAAGAATCGCGCGCCGGAGACCTTGGCGCCGCGCTCGGTGTCGATCGCGCCGAGCGCCTCGCCGATCTCCAGGTGGTCCTTGGGCGGGAAGGCGAAGGACGTCGGGGTGCCGACGGTCTCCAGGACGACGTAGTCCTCCTCGCCGCCGGCCGGCGCGCCCTCCTCGACGATGTTCGGCACCGCGCGCAGGAACTCGGTCAGCTCCTGATCGAGGCGCTGCGCCTCGGCATCGGCCTCCTTGACCTGCTGCGCGAGCTCCTTCGCCCGGTCGAGGAGCTTCTGGCGCTCGTCGCCCTGCGCCTTGGAGACCGACCGGCCGAAGGACTTCTGCTCCGCCCGCAGCGACTCGAACGAACTCAGCGCGGAGCGCCGCCGCTCGTCCAGGTCGAGCAGCCGCTCGACGACGGTGTCGTCCTCACCTCGGGTGCGCTGGCTGACACGCAGCCGCTCCGGGTCGTCACGAAGGGTTCGCAGGTCGATCACAGGCACGAGGTTACCCGGACGGCCTCGGCCTCCGCGCCCCGATAACCCCCGACCCGTGATCAGCGCACATCGACGTAGTCGCCGGAACCGGTCACCGCCAGGTACGAGGAGCCGCCCGCGTACGTCGCGCGCCAGGTGCCGTCCTTGGCGGCCTTGAAGCCGTGGGAGAAGTGCCCGGTGGAGGTCGTCTTCGCGCTTCCCTCGTACGTCCAGGCCGTGGCGCCCTTGGCCCGGAAGTAGATCTTCACGCTCTGGCCGGAGAAGACCTTCCAGGCCGTCGTGTCACGCTTCAGCGTCCCGCTCACCGTGATCGTCCTGCCCTTGCGCACCGGCTCGGGCGCCGCGTTGAACGACGAGATCGCCGTCCGGTAGCGCACGTCCACGTAGTCGGAACCGCTCGTGGCGGGCAGTTCCCCCGCTCCGGGCATGCCGGTGGTGTCGACACGCCAGTAGCCGTCGCGCACCGCCGGAGTGGTGATCTTGAAGTAACCGCCGGCGTCCGGGTCGACGCCGTACAGGTCCGTCCACTTCTTGCCGTCGGTGGAGAACTGCAGCACCGGCGAACCGGTCCCCGGCTCGGTGGACCCGTCCGCCCGGTACCGCACCACCCGGCCGGTGGCGGTGATCGTGTTGCCCTTGCCCACCGGCTCGGGCGCGGCGTTGAAGCCGGTGATCGCCGTGCGGTGGTCGGCGATCATGACGCCGCTGTCCGCCCGCGCGCCGAGATACGGGCCATACCCGCCGCCCGCCGCACCGCGGTCGTAGACGTAGGGCGTCTCCACGTGCCAGAAGCCCTCGCCGGGCACGGTGGCGGGCACGCTGTAGGAGCCGTCGGCGGCCGTGACGCCCTGCGCGACCTGGGTGGCCGGATCCGCGCCACCGGTGTTCGGCTGGAAGAAGACCTTCACCACCTGACCCGCGGCGCCGGTCGCCTCTCCGTCCGGCATGACCCGTTCGAGGCGCCCGGTGACCTTCACCGTCTCACCGATCACGGACGGCGCCGGGTCGAACGCCAGCGAGATCCGGGTCTTGGCGGGAAGCACGTGCAGGAAGACGCCGGGAGTGACGATGGCGTTCTGGTAGTTCGCGCTCCCCTGGAAGCGCGCTGCCGCGTTCCCCTCGACCATCGTCGGATGCTCCCCGGTCGTCCCCAGGGTCACCGGGGCCGTGAACCGGCCGTCCGCGTCCGTGTTCGCGTAGTCGAGGCAGAACTCGTCCTTGCGCAGGCAGACCCGCGCGTCCGGCAGGCCCTGCTCGGTGCCGCCGGCGTCGGTGTAGACCAAGCGCCCCGCGTACGTGACCGTGGGATGGTCGACGTCGACGGCCGTCGGGTTGATCGAGAACTCGCTGAAGCGCGTCGGCGCGGGGGCGCCGACGGCCCTGGCGGGCACCTGGGCGGCGGTCACCACGAGGGCGGCCGTGAGGACGGCTCCGAGAGCTTTGAACACTCGCGTCTCCGGGGGTGGGGTCGATGATCCCCTAGATGACGCGGGCGCCGTGCCGGGGGTTGTCCACCCGCCTGGACACGGTTCGGTCACATCGGCTACAGGTCTCGGCCCGCGCGGATGGCGGACAGCCAGGCGGACGCCTCGGCGTAGTCGTCGTCGTGGGTGCCGCGGCGGATCTCCGGGCGCACCTGGTCGGCGCGCGGGTAGCTGCCGAGGAAGCGGATGTCGGCGCAGACGCGGCGAAGGCCGATGAGGGCCTCGCCGACCCGGGCGTCCGCGACGTGGCCCTCGCAGTCGATCCAGAAGCGGTAGCGGCCGAAGCCGTCTCCGGTCGGCCGCGACTGGATCAGGGTCAGGTTGACCCCGCGGACCGCGAACTCGGTGAGGAACTCCAGCAGCGCACCGGGATGGTCATGGGTGAGGTACGCCATCAGGGAGGTGCGGTCGGCGCCGGTCGGGACGACGGGCGGGCCGGGGCGGCGTACGAGGACGAACCTCGTGACCGCGCCGGTGTGGTCGGCGATGCCCTCGGCGGCGGGGACGAGGCCGTAGCGCCGCCCGGCGATGGGGGCGGCGATCGCCGCGTCGAAGCTCGAGGTCGGGTCGGAGACCTCCATGGCGGCGCCCGCGGTGGAGGTGCCGGTCGACACGTCGGCGTCCGGCAGGGTCGCGGCGAGCCACTTGCGGCACTGGGCGTGGGCGTGCGGGTGGGTGCAGACGCGCTTGATGTCGCCCAGTCCGGTGCCGGGGCGTACGAGCAGCGAGAACTCCACGGGGATCAGGACCTCGCCCGCGATGATCAGCGCGTCGCCGTCGGCGAGGTCGTCGACCGTGGTGGTGACCGGCCCCTCGATGGAGTTCTCCAGGGGGACCATCGCGGCGTCGGCGTCGCCGCGGCGTACGGCGTCCAGGGCCGCCGGGACGGTGGCGAACGGCTCACGGACCGCGTCGGCCGCCTCGGGCAGCGTGAGGAGGGCGGCCTCGGTGAAGGTGCCCTCGGGTCCGAAATAGGCGAACCGCGTGCCCGCCACGGCACTGTGACGTGGGTCGATCACGAAAGTTCCCCTCTGCCCTGATCCGGTCCGGTGTGATTTCAGGTTACGGGCTGTCATGGACCGGCATGGCCGTTATGACGGGGAAGAGGGCTGTCCGTTCACGCGGACGTCGAGCCGCTCGTCGAGACGGATGGCCGGGCCCCGGCCGAGCCGGGCGGCGCGGACGACGTGGTCCTCCTCGGGAGACAGGACCTGCTGGCTACGCCCGCCCTGGATCACCCTGGCGTACGTGCGGGCCTCGGTGCGGCCGTTGATCGAGGTGAGCACGACGCCGTCGCCCAGGGCGTTGAGCATCGCCACGGAGAAGGACAGCCCGGCGGAGGACTCCTTCAGCGCGTCGTAGTGGACGATCGCGACGTCGCGGATGGCGCGGTTGTCGCCGGCGCCGGAGGTCACCTGGAGCTGACGGCGCATCATCTCCGCGCACTCCTCGAACGCCTGCACCGCGCGCTTGCGCGCGGTGAGCCCCGCGTAGAGGCCAAGGCCGCCGAGGATGATGCCGATCAATGCCAGGGTGATATGGATCACGAATTGAGCGTACCCACCCTGGGCTCATTACGCGAGGTGTCCGGGCCGTCACTTTGCGAATTGATGGTGTACCGGCGAATCCGCCACAAGACGAGCAATAGCAACAACGCTCCCAGCCCGTACGCGTCCTGGACGATCCGGCCGAGGAAACGGGGCCCGATGTGGTGCGCCAGCAGGGTGATCCCCCACCAGGGCACCTGGAGCACGTAGAAGAGCCAGGCGCCGGCGGCGAGCGCGATACGGCGCAGGTCGCGCCCGTCCCCGACGAGCGCCCCGAAGATCACGACCAGCCACGCGAGGTGATGGATCCAGGAGACCGGCGAGACGAGCACGGCGATCAGGCCGGTGATCGCGACGCCGCGGATCTCGTCGCCGTCCCGCCAGGCGGCGCGGGCGGCGCGGAAGCCGAGGTAGGCGACGATCGCCACACAGGCCAGCCAGATCAGCGACGTCACGGCGTCCGGCCAGTACAGGCGCAGCAGCATGCCGCGGATCGACTGGTTGGTGGTGGCGTTGTTCGAGCCCAGCCGGTCGCTGTCGAACAGCGCGCGGAACCAGTAGTCGGCCGAGTCCGCGGGCAGGACGAGGAAGGTCAGCAGTGTGGCCGCCACGGCCGCCACGGCGGCGTTGATCGCCTCGCGCCGGCGGCCGGTGATCAGGAAGTAGATCACGAACACCCCGGGCACCAGCTTGATCGCGGTGGCCAGCCCGACCAGGACGCCGCGCGGCCAGCGGGTGCGCCCGGGGGCGACATCGGCCACGCACATGGCCACGAGCATGATGTCGACCTGCCCGAACCGGACCTGGTCCCGCAGCGGCATGGCGTACGCGCAGAGCGCGACCAGCACCCCGATCATGATCGGCGCCCACGGCCGGATCCGGCCGAGCAGCCGGGCGAAGGAGAAGCGCACGACTAGGGTCATGGCGACGAAGATCAACGCCGTCCACAGCCATTGGGCGGCGGTCCAGGGGATCAGGGCGAGCGGGACGGCCAGCAGCACCGCGAACGTCGGGTAGGTGAACGGGAGGAGCTGCGGCGGCTGGGTCAGGAAGTCATAGACCGGGGCCCCGCGCAGCACCGCCTGGCCACCCGAGCGGTAGACGTCCAGATCGACGAGACGCTGGTCAGGCTGGTTGGTCAGCCAGTGCAGGACGAGAGGCGCGACCGCGACGGCGGCGATGGCGACCGCCGTCGTGACGATCACCGCCCCGCGTATCGTCCTTCGTCCACCCATGTGTCCATCCTGTCCCACGTCCGCGGCTAGCCTGGGGACGTCCCAGACATGGAGGTGATCGTGGCACAGCCGCGCGATGCGGGACGTAGCCACACAAAAGGTGCAGCGGTCGCGTTGCTCCTTTTCACGACCGTGGCGCTGGCTCTCCTGTCCGCCACCGCACCGGCGGCGTCGGCGAGCGCCCCGCCCGGCGGGCACGTCGTGCTGATCGGCGTCCCCGGGCTCCAGTGGGGCGACATCAACGCTACCGCGACACCCAACCTCGCCAAGCTCGCCTCGCAGGGCTCCGCCGCCGCGCTGTCGGTCAAGACGGTCGGCTCGCACACGTGCCCGATCGACGGCTGGCTCACGGTCTCCGCGGGGCAGAGGTCACAGCTTCGGCACGGCAGCTGTGGGCTGCCGCCGGCCCCTGAGGGCAGCGCCGTCCCCGGGTTCGCGGCGATGCGCGACGACAATGCGCACAACAAGTACAAGTCGCGTGTCGGCCTGCTCGGTGACGCGGTCCACCGCGCCGGCGGCTGCACGATGGCGGTCGGGCCGGGCGCGGTCCTCGGCGCCGCCGACAGCGCCGGCCGGGTCGACGGATACGTCGCGTCGACCGAGCAGATCCCGGCCGACGGGCTCTCCCGGTGCGCGCTCACCGTGGTCGACATCGACGAGGTCGTCCACGCCTACATCGACGCGGGCGTGGACGTGAACGGCCACCAGGCCAACGTCACGGCCGAGCAGCGCGCGGCGGCGGTGAAGTCCGCCGACGCCCAGGTCGGCCAGGTGCTGGCCACCCTGCCGCCGAACACGACCGTGCTGGTCGCAGGCCTGTCCGACGCCAACGTCATCGCTCACCTTCGGGTCGCGATCGCGGCCGGCCCCGGATACTCCTCCCACTACCTGACCGCCGACTCCACCCGGACCGGCGGCCTGGTCACGCTGACCGACGTCACCGCGACGGCCCTGCACTCCCTCGGCCTGAAGCAGCCGAGCGACGCCGTGGGCACGCGGTGGCGCGACGGCGGCGCCAAGCCGCGTTCGGTGGCGACGCTCGCCGACCGGCTGAACGACAAGGACGTTCAGGCGCAGGTCTACCGGGGAGTCCTCTCGTCCTTCTACCTGGCCCTCGTCATCGTGCAGGTGGCCCTGTACGCCTTCGGCGTGTTCGCCCTCAGGCGCAAACGGCGCCGCCTCCTGGCGGTGGCCCGGGTCGCCGCGCTGGCGGGCGCCGCACTGCCCGCGGCGACGTTCCTCGCCAACGTGGTCCCGTGGTGGTCGGCCGGGCATCCGGCGGTCGTGATGGTCGCCGGCGTGCTCGTCGGCATCGCCGTGATCACCGCCGTCGCCATGGCGGGGCCGTGGCGCCGCTCGATCACCGGCCCGGGCGCCGTCATCGGCGCCGTGACGGCCCTGGTTCTGACGCTCGACGTGTTCACCGGCAGCCGCCTGCAGACGTGCAGCATGCTCGGGTACACCCCGGTGGTCGCGGGCCGCTTCTACGGCTTCGGCAACATCCCCTGGGCGCTGTGGGTGACCGGCCTGATCATCGCGACCGGAGCGGTGGCCGGGTGGCTGCTGAATTCCGGCCGGCGGACCGTTGCGACGGCGGTCGTGATCGGCGTCGGGGTGCTGGGTCTGGTGATCGACGGCGCGCCGTTCGCCGGCGCCGACTTCGGCGGCATCATCGCGATCTTCCCCGGGTTCGCCGTGTTCGCCCTGTTGATCGCCGGTCGCCGGGTCCGGGCGTCGCGACTGCTCGCGGTGCTGGCCGTCGGGGCGGTCGTGGTGCTGGGCGTGGCGTTCCTCGACTCGTTGCGGGCCGAGCCGACCCACATCGGGGAGTTCTGGAAGAGCCTGATGAACGGGGGCGGCGGCACGGTCGTGTTCCGCAAGTTCCGCGGCATGGTCGGCACCTTCGGCAATTGGGAGCTGTCGCTCATCGCGGTGGCCGCCGTGGCCTTCCTGGTCTTCGCGCTGATGCGGCCGCTGGCCTGGCGCGCCGCCGTGCTGCAGACCGCCTACGAGCGCGCCCCCGCGCTGCGGCCCACACTCGTCGGCGTTCTGGTGACGGCGGGGGCCGGCATGCTGGTCAACGACTCCGGGGTGGCGATCCCGGCGCTGGCCTTCACCGTGGCGATCCCGCTGGCGCTCGCGGCGAGCATCCAGGCGCTTGGGCCCGAGGAGACCAGCGCGCCGCCGCCGCGATCAGAGCGATCAGAGTCAGCGTCAGCGCCCAAGGCGTGACCTGGGCCCGTACGACCGTGACGAGCCAGTCGAGGTCGTGGGGCAGCCCGGCGTTCCGAGGGTCCCTGGCCGGCAGGTAGGCCAGGGCCAGCACGCCCGTACGCACCAGCAGCAGCCCGTCGAACCGCGACCAGGCCAGCAGCGCGATCGTCGCCCAGCCGAGCCCGTCATACCAGGGCAGGGCGTACGGGGCGGCGAACAGCCAGGCCAGCGCCAGTGCGGCGGCGACGCGGAACGTCTCGTCGCCGACCGGATCGGCCAGGCCGCCGACGTGCGGCCGGGGCAGCGCGCGCAGCAGCAGCACGAGCAGCGCGGGCGTCAGCAGCCCCGAGCCGAGCCGGACGCCCGAGCGT
>NZ_JBHLZP010000253.1:0-11741 GCF_042429965.1 Actinoallomurus acaciae | reverse complement strand
CCGCGATGCCGACGAGCACGCCGGTCAGGGCGCCGAGCGCCTCCCAGCGCACGCCGCGCGCACGCCGGACGACCTTGCGGATACGGCGTGACTCCCAGGCCGCGACCGCCTCGTGCCACTCGCCGCCCGGCGCGGAGCGCGGGTCGGCGAGCAGCGTGACGACGGCCATCGCCGCCGACTCGCACACCGCGAGGTGCGAGGGAGGTGCGTTCTTCTCCACGCGCAGGGCGAGCTGCATCGCCCACGGTGGCTGGTCCGCCGGGTCCTCGTGCCCGTTCACTGAGCCGCTCACGGACACCATGTCTACACAGCCCGGCGTACGGCCGGTGTCCCGGGGCCCCGCCAAGGGTCGTCTCAGGTGAGCTTGGCGAGCGCGTCGTCCATGATCTCCGCGCCCGTGTCGATCTCCTCTTCGCTCACGGTCAGCGGAGGGGCGATGCGCAGGCAGGCGGCGGCTCCGCCGGCCCGGCCCTTGGTGATGTTCAGCGACAGCCCGCAGGCGTGGCAGGCCTCGGTCAGCTCCTCGCCGCGCTCGACGGCGGGCGCCTTGGTCGCCCGGTCCTCGACCAGCTCCACGCCCCAGAGCAGGCCCATCCCGCGGACGTCACCGATCAGCTCGTGCCGCGCGGCGCGCTCGCGCAGGTGGCCGCCGAGGCGTTCGCCGCGCCGGGCGGCGCGGGCGGCGAGGTCCTCCTCCTCCACGACGTCGAGGACGGCGAGGGCCGCCGCCGCGGGCAGCGGGTCGGACTGGTGCGAGGTGTAGTACATCAGGCCCGCGTCGTACGCCGCCCGCTCGATCGCGTCCGTGGTGACGACCGCGCTGATCGGCAGGCCGCCGCCGAGCGTCTTGGACAGCGTCACGATGTCGGGCACGACGCCGTACACGTCCATGCCGAACATCGCGCCGAGCCGGCCGAAGCCGGTCTGCGCCTCGTCGAGGATGAGCAGCATGCCGCGTTCGTGGGTCAGTTCGAGGAGCCGCGCGAGGTATCCCGGCGGCGGCACGAGGATGCCGCCGGACGACAGCACCGGCTCGGCCACGACCGCGGCGCCGGCCCCGCTCGTCTGCTGGTCATACAGCTCGAAGCCGATCTCCAGACACGTGTGGTCGCAGGTGCCGGCGCAGTGCCGTACCGGGCACCGGTAGGCGTACGGGGCGGGCAGCGCGAACACCCCGGGCATCGTCGGCCCGTGCCCGCGCCGCCCCGCCGAGTAGGTGAGCGACTGGCTGCCCGAGGTCATGCCGTGCCAGCTGCGGGTCAGCGACACGACCTCGAAGCCGCCGGTCGAAAGCTTCGCCATGCGGACGGCCGCCTCGTTGGCCTCCCCGCCGGTGCTGAGGAACATGGAGCGGTCCAGCCCGGCGGGCATCAGCGCGGCGACGCGTTCGGCCAGGGCCAGCACGGGCTCGGACAGCAGGCCGGAGTTCAGGTGGACGGCCTCGGTCAGCGACCGGCGCACCGCCTCGACGATGCGCGGATGGCTGTGGCCGATGGTGGCGCAGATCTGCCCGGAGGTGAAGTCGAGGACGCGGCGCCCGTCGGTGGTCTCCAGCCACGAACCGGAGGCGCGGGCGATGACGTCGGAGGAGAACTCCCCGTTGTAACGGATCAGGCGGCGTGCACGTGGGTCCATGCCGCGATGGTCTCTCCGCGCAGGCGCCGGATCCAGCGATGATTCTCGCGGGATATCCGTGGAAGGAAACGAACGATGCTCGATCTCCGGCGCCTGCGGCTCCTTCGCGAGCTGCACGCCCGCGGCACCATCGCCGCCGTGGCCGGGGCGCTGTCCTACAGCCCCTCCACCGTCTCTCACCAGCTCGCCGAGCTACAGCGGGAGGCGGGGGTGACCCTCTTCGAACGCGACGGCCGGCGGCTGCGCCTCACCGAGGCGGCACACGTGCTCGTCCGCCACGCCGACGCCCTGCTCACCCGGATGGAACGCGCCGAGGCCGAGATGGCGGCCGCCGCCGGCGCCGTGGCCGGCACGGTGCGCGTCTCGGCGTTCCAGACGGCGGCCATCAGCCTGGTCGCGCCGGCGCTCGCCCGTCTCGCCGACCGCCATCCGCAGCTGCGCCTGGAGGTGACGGAGGTCGAGCCGGACCAGGCGTTCGACGGCCTGCTGCGCCGCGAGTGCGACCTGGCGATCTGCGATGAGTACGGCGGGCAGCGCAGGCCGCGCCCGCGCGGGCTCACCTTCGAGGAGCTGTACGTCGAGCGGGTGCGCCTCGTGCTCCCCCGCGGGCATCCCGCGACGCGTCTGCACGACCTGCGCGAGGCCGCCTGGGCCGGCGGTCAGCCGGGCACCAGTCACGACCGGCTGCTGATGCTCGCGTGCACGACCGCCGGCGGTTTCGTGCCCGACATCCGGCACCGCACGACCGACCTGCTCGTGCTGCTCGCGCTCGTCGCCACCGGATGCGCCGTCACCCTCCTGCCCGATCTGTCCCAGCCCGAGCGCGACCCCTCGGTAACGGTGCGGGACATCGGCATCTCCCGGCGCGTGCTCACCGTCGTACGGGACGACGGCCTCGCGCGGCCCGCCCTCACCGCCGTGCGGAAGGCGCTGAGCGACGCCGCGTTTGACCTTGTCCCTGGGTGAGGCCACAGCATCGGTCACGACAGGAGGAGGGCGGCGATGGGCTCGCTGACGATCGGGGCGTTCGCACGCGCGGCACGGCTGTCGCCGAAGGCACTGCGCCTGTACGACGAGCTCGGCCTGCTCCGCCCGGCTCGCGTCGACCCGTACTCGGGCTACCGGTTCTACGAGCCGGCGCAGCTCGAACGGGCGCGGCTGGTGGCCTGGCTCCGCCGGCTCGGCATGCCGCTCGCGCGCATACGGGTCGTCTGCGAGCTCGAACCGGCCGACGCGGCCCGCGAGGTCGCGGCGTACTGGGCGCGGGTGGAGGCCGACACCGCGGCGCGGCGCGACCTGGCCGCCTTCCTCATCGACCAGCTCCAGGAAAGAGGCGATGAGCACATGACACTCGGCATCCGCTACGCCGTGCGATCCGACACCGACAAGGTCCGCCCGAGCAACGAGGACGCGGCGTACGCCGGCGCGCGGCTGCTCACCGTGGCCGACGGTTTCGGCGGTGACGGCCGCGGCGCGCCGGCGAGCGCGGCCGTCATCGAGGCACTGCGCCCGCTCGACACCGACATCCCGGCCGGTGACCTGCTGAACGCGCTCGACCAGGCCGTGCACGAGGCCGACGCGGCACTGCGCGGCATCACCCGCGACGACCCGTCGATGGAGGGAGTCGGCAGCACGCTGACCGCGCTGCTCTGGTCGGGATCACGCCTCGGGCTCGTGCACATCGGCGACTGCCGCGCGTACGTCCTGCGCGACGGCGGGCTGTTCCAGATCACCCACGACCACACGCATGTGCAGTCGCTGATCGACGAGGGCCGCCTCACGCCCGAGGAGGCGGCCTCCCACCCGCAGCGGTCGCTGCTGATGCGCGCCCTGGCCGGCCGCGGGGTCGCGGCCGACCTGAAGCTCCGCGAGGCGCGTCCCGGCGACCGGTACCTGCTCTGCTCCGACGGCCTGTCCACGGTGGTCCCGCTCCCCGTCGTCCAGGACACCCTCACCGCGGTGGCCGACCCCGACGAGGCGGTGCGGCGGCTGGTCGACCTCGCCAACGACGCCGGCGGCCCCGACAACGTCACCTGTGTGGTCGCCGATGTCGTCGAGGGCGACGCCTGACGCGGCAGCCGGCGACGGCGGTCGTCCGGGCTGTTCGCCGCGACCGTGGAACGCCGGAGCGTCACGGCGGGCGGCGGTGTGGACGCCGCCGCCCGCCGTGACGGTGCCGAGGACGGGCGTGCCCACATGGACGTTCGCCGACCGGCGGCGGGCAGGACGCCCCCGCAGGGGTCGCCGCCCGTCATGCGACGATTAGGCTCGAACCCCGGCCGCCCCGCACGAGAGGATCCCATGGCGCGCGCGATCGTGTTCGACCTGTTCGGCGTCATCGCATCGACCCAGACGCCCGAGGACATCCGCGCGATCGAGCGGATCGCCGACGTGGCGGCCGAGCCCTTCTGGGAGGCCTACTGGGCGCTGCGCAAACCGTACGACGCGGGGCAGCCGGCCGCGGAGTACTGGGCCGCGGTGGCCGACCGGATCGGCGTGCGGTTCACCGGCGCGACGGTCCGCGCGCTGGTCGAGGCCGACATGAGGAGCTGGACCAACGTGAACGCGGTCATGGTCGACCTCGTCGCGGAGCTGGCCGCCCAGGGCCGTACGCTCGGCCTGCTCTCCAACATCGTCGCCGACCTCGTGCCGATCTTCGAGGCGCGGCACGGCGACTGGCTCCGGCACTTCACGACCCTGGCCTACTCCTGCGAGCTCGGCGTGGCCAAGCCCGACCACCGGGCGTACGAGATCGTCGCCGAGCGGCTCGGCGTCGCGCCGCGCGAGTGCCTGTTCATCGACGACAACGAGACCAACGTGCTCGCCGCCCGTGAGCTCGGCATGCGGGCCGAGGTCTTCCGCGCCCCCGACCAGGTCCGCACCCTGGTCGCGGCCTGACGAGTGCACGTCCGATGAGCCAGGACCGGCGACCGCGGTCGCGGTGGCGTTCGTCCGGCCGGGCATCGGACGGATCGTGTTCCGCGCGCCGAGCGCCGTCGAGGCCGTGCTCGCCGTGGTCCTCGGCGGGATCCTCCTCCTGGCCGGGTCCTAACCGTCGTACGCCCAGCCGGTCCAGCGCTCGACGGTGAGGGCGATGACCGGCCCCTCCGGCGGGTTCTCCCGGTACTGCCGGTAACGCTCGCGGAGCAGGGCGACCGGGTGCGCCATCGCGTCCGGCTCCCGCAGGATCTCGGCGGTCGCGTCGGCGCGCACCCACCACAGGCGCGTCCAGTCGTCCTCGTAGTGGTCCGCCAGGACGGCCGCCCGCGGATTGACGCGAAGGTTGCGCAGGCGTTTCAGGTCACGGGTGCTCTTCGGCTTGGCGTCGACGGCGGTGTAGATCCGGTCATCCTCGACGGCGAACACGGCCACGACCAGGTGCGGGCGTCCGGTGGCATCCGCCGTGGCCAGACGCATGACGGGCACCGACGCCAGCCGTGCGCGGGCCGCCTCCTCGGTCAGCCTCATGCCCCGAGCCTGTCATGTGGCCGGAGCGCCGGCGCCGCGTGACGGGCGTGTAACGAACCGGTTTCGAAGTCTTGACACTCCCCTCCCCTGCCCGCTTCGCTGCGTGGGAGCGCTCCCACGACGCCGGGCCCGCGGAGCCCGGCGCACTCGAACCCGGCTAACGAGACGACCTGAGAGGGGTTCGTCATGAGGGTCATCAGGCATCGCGGGCGGTTCGCCCTGGCGGTGGTGCTGTCGACCGCACTCGCGGCGGCGACGGCGTGCGCGGGGGACGACGGCAAGAGCAGCGACGGCAACGAGAAGATCACGCTGACCGTCGACGACTTCGGCACGTTCGGCTACCAGGACCTTTTCAAGCAGTACGAGGCCCAGCACCCCAACATCAAGATCAACGAGCGGAACGTCCCCAAGCTCGACGACTACACCCCGCGGCTCCAGCAGTGGATCGCCGCGGGCGCCGGTGCCGGCGACGTGGTCGCGATCGAAGAGGGCATCATGGTCAAGTTCAAGTCCCAGCCGGACAGGTTCGTCGACCTGAAGAAGTACGGCGCGGGCTCGTTGCAGAACAACTTCATCCCGTGGAAGTGGCAGGGCGGGATGAGCCCGGACGGCTCCAAGCTCATCGGACTGGGCACCGACGTCGGCAGCATGGCCCTGTGCTACCGCCGCGACCTGTTCAAGAAGGCCGGTCTGCCGAGCGACCGTGACGCGGTGACCAAGCAGTGGGCCACCTGGGACGACTTCATCAACGTCGGCAAGAAGTTCACCGCCGCGATCGGCGGGGGCACGAAGTTCATCGACTCCCCCGAGACGTACTACAACACGATCCTCATGCAGGAGGCCGGCAAGGGCTCCAACCAGACGTACTTCGACCAGAGCAACAAGTTCGTCATGGAGTCCAACCCGGCGGTGAGGGCGGCCTTCGACGAGACCGTGAAGATGTCGCAGGCCGGGCTCGCCAACGGCGTGCAGTTCCTGTCGGACCCGTGGAGCCAGGCGCTGAAGAAGGACGCGTTCGCCACCGCTCCCTGCCCGGCCTGGATGCTCGGCCTCATCAAGCAGTACGGCGGTAACGGCCAGAGCGGCAAGTGGGACGTGGCCGGCGTGCCGGGCGGGGGCGGCAGCTGGGGCGGGTCCTGGCTCGCGGTGCCCACCCAGAGCAAGCACCCGAAGGAGGCCGCCGACCTGGTGAAGTTCCTGACCAGCCCGCAGGGCCAGGTCGGGGCGTTCAAGGCGGCCAACAACCTGCCGTCCTCACCGCAGGCGCTGAACGACTCCGCCGTCAAGGCGTTCGACAACCCGTACTTCAACAACGCACCGGTCGGCACGATCTACGGCCCGGCCGCGACCAGCCTCAAGCCGGTGTACCTCGGTGCCGACAACCAGGAGGTGCGCCAGGCCGTCGAGGCCGATCTGCGCGCGATCGCGCAGGGCAAGCTCTCGCCCGGTTCCGGATGGCCCAAGGCGGTCTCCGACGCCAAGAAGGCCGCCGGCACGGGGTGAGACCGGGCGGCGGCGCCGGGCTCCCCAGGGACACCTGCCGGCGCCGCCCCCGCGCCCCGCGACGGCCTCATCGACGGAAAGGACCTCTCGATGGCTCTCGACGTGCGGCCCACCGCACCGGCCGGCGCCGCGGTCACGCCGCCGGGACGGCGCCGCCTGCGGAACCGGCTCTCCCGGCTGGACGTGTCGCTCTCGCCGTACCTGTACATCTCGCCGTTCTACCTGCTGTTCCTGGTGTTCGGGCTGTTCCCGCTCGGCTACACGTTCTGGGTCTCGCTGAACCACTGGGAGATGATCGGCGATCACGAGTTCATCGGCCTGCGCAACTACACGCGGCTGCTGACCGACGACCAGTTCTGGAACGCGGTCGGCAACACGTTCGGGATGTTCGTCATCTCGACGGTGCCGCAACTGCTGCTCGCCCTGCTGCTGGCGAACGCGCTGAACCGGAGGATGCGGACGCCCACGCTGTTCCGCATGGGCGTGCTGCTGCCGCTCGTCACCTCGGTCGCGGCGGTCGCCATCGTCTTCACCCAGATGTTCGGCCGCGACTACGGCATGGCCAACTGGGTCCTGCACTTCTTCGGCGTCCACAAGGTCGACTGGCAGGCGAACAAGTGGTCCGCCTGGCTGGCCGTCTCGACCATGGTCGACTGGCGCTGGACCGGCTACAACTCGCTGATCTTCCTGGCCGGCATGCAGGCGATCCCCCACTCCCTGTACGAGGCGGCGGCGATCGACGGCGCCTCGCGCATACGGCAGTTCTGGAGGATCACCGTGCCGCTGCTGCGGCCGACGATCGTCTTCGTCACCATCATCTCCACCATCGGGGGCCTGCAACTCTTCACGGAACCGCTGCTGTTCAACAACGGCTACATGAACGGCGGCTCGCTGCGGCAGTCGCAGACCGTGGCGATGTACATGTTCGAGAACGCCTTCAACCGCTTCCAGTACGGCTACGGCTCGGCGGTCGCCTGGATGCTGTTCCTGCTGATCCTGATCTTCTCCCTGTTCAACTTCCTGATCATCCGCCGGCTCGCGGGAGGCGAGAAATGAAGACCTTCTTCGCCCGCCGTACACGGGCCGCCGTGGCGGGCTCGGCGCGCCTGTGGCAGGCGAGCCCGCTGACGTACGCGGTGCTGATCTTCGCCATCGTGCTGTCGGCGTTCCCGCTGTACTGGATGTTCGTCGTCGCCACCCGGACCAACGACGTCGTCGGCGCGGTGCCGCCCCCGTTCATCGCCGGGCAGCACCTCGGCGGCAACATGCGACGGCTGTTCGACAACGAGCAGGCGCACTTCGAGAAGGCCCTGCTCAACTCCGCGATCGCCTCCGCCGTGGTGGCGCTCTCGACGGTGTTCTTCGCCTCGCTGGCCGGCTTCGCGTTCGCCAAGCTGCGCTTCCGCGGGCGCAACGCGCTGCTGCTCGTCATCATCGCCACGATGATGGTGCCGGTGCAGATGGGGATCATCCCGCTCTACATGGTGATGGTGCACCTGCACTGGACCGGCAGGCTCCAGGCGGTCATCGTGCCGTTCCTGGTCACCGGGTTCGGCGTCTTCATGATGCGCCAGTACGCCTCGCAGGCCGTGCCGGACGAGCTCATCGAGGCCGCGCGCGTCGACGGCGCCTCGACGTTCCGGATCTTCTGGAGCGTCGTGCTGCCCGCGCTGCGGCCGGCCGCCTCCGTGCTCGCCCTGTTCACGTTCATGCAGACCTGGAACGAGTTCATCTGGCCGCGGGCGGTGCTCAACCCCGACAACCCGACCGTGCAGTACTCCCTCGCGCTGCTCAACAGCGCCTACTTCAACGACTACACGCTGATGTTCACCGGAACCGTCGTCGCGACGATCCCGCTGGCCATCGTCTTCGTCGTCTTCGGCCGCCAGATCATCGGCGGGATCATGGAAGGTGCGGTCAAGGCATGACAACTCAGCCATCGCAGGCGGAGACGCTGCTCGGCTTCCCGGCGGACTTCGTGTGGGGCGCGGCGACCGCCGCATACCAGATCGAGGGTGCCGCCGCCGAGGACGGCCGCGGGCCCTCGATCTGGGACACCTTCGCGCACACTCCCGGCACCGTGCTCGGGGGCGACACCGGCGACGTCGCGGTCGACCACTACCACCGGTTCGCCGAGGACGTCGCGCTGATGTCCTCGCTCGGGCTGACCGCGTACCGTTTCTCGGTCTCCTGGCCCCGCGTGCGGCCCGACGGCTCCGGCGCGGTCAACCAGAAGGGGCTCGACTTCTACCGGCGTCTCGTCGACGCCCTGCTCGAGGCGGGCATCCAGCCGTGGCCGACGCTCTACCACTGGGACCTGCCGCAGCCGCTGGAGGACGCGGGCGGCTGGCCGGTCCGGGACACCGCGTACCGGTTCGCCGAATACGCCGCGCTCGTGCGCGAGGCCATCGGCGACCGGGTCGCGAACTGGACGACGATCAACGAGCCCTGGTGCGCTGCCTTCCTCGGCTACGCCTCCGGCGACCACGCGCCGGGCCGCCGCGAGCCCGAAGCGTCCGTACGCGCCGCGCACCACCTGCTGCTGGGCCACGGGCTCGCGGCGCAGGCGTTGCGGGGCGACGGCACGCGGGTCGGCGCCGCGGTCAACCTGTACGCGGTCTCCCCGGCGAGCGAGGCCCCGGAGGACGTCGACGCCGCGCGCCGCATCGACGGGCTGCAGAACCGGCTCTTCCTCGACGCCCTGCTGCTCGGCCGCTATCCCGAGGACGTGCTCGCCGACCTCGAGCCGTACGACCTCGGGGTGCGGGAGGGCGACATGGCGATCGTCGGCGGGCCGATCGACCAGCTCGGCATCAACTACTACAACCGGTTCTTCGTGACCGGCCGCGAGGGCGCGGCGCCGGCGATCACCTCGCCGTTCGCGCAGGCGTCGCCGTGGCCGGGCAGCGAGCATGTCGGATTCGTCCAGGTCGGCCGGCCGGTGACCGCGATGGGCTGGGAGATCGACGAGTCGGGCCTGGCCGAGGTGCTGACGCGTGTGGGCACCGAGTACCCGTCCGTCCCGCTGTACGTCACCGAGAACGGCGCCGCCTTCGACGACGTCGTCTCGGCGGCGGGGGTGGAGGACCCCGACCGGGTCGCCTACATCGACGCGCACCTGCGCGCGTGCCACTCGGTGATCACGGCCGGTGTGCCGCTGCGCGGCTATTTCGCCTGGTCGCTGATGGACAACTTCGAGTGGGGCTGGGGGTATGCCAAGCGGTTCGGCCTGGTGTACATCGACTTCGCCACGCAGGCGCGCATCCCCAAGAGCAGCGCCCGCTGGTACGCCTCCGTGATCGAACGGGGCGGCATCGACGTGTCACCGGCAGAATGAAGCCGTGAGTGAGCGCAGCGAGCGAACCGATCGGAACAGCAACTTCGTTCACAGCCCGACGGAGGAGGGTCTGTGAACGAACGTACGCAGGGCCGGCCCACTCTCGAGGCGGTCGCGGCCCGGGCCGGTGTCGGCCGCGGCACCGTCTCACGCGTCGTCAACGGGTCGCCCAAGGTCAGCCCGGAGGCGCGCGAGGCCGTGCTGCGGGCCATCGAGGAGCTGGGGTACGTCCCCAACCGGGCGGCCCGCACGCTGGTCACCCGCCGCACCGACACCGTCGCGCTGTTCGTGTCCGAGTCGGAGGAACGCGTCTTCGGCGAGCCGTACTTCGCCGGGATCATCCGCGGGATCAGCGCCGGGCTGGCCGGCACCGGACTGCAACTCCTGCTGGCCATCGCCCAGTCGCCCGACGACCACCGCCGGTTCGAGCGGTACCTGACCGGTCAGCACGTCGACGGCGTGCTGATGGTGTCGCTGCACGGCGGCGACCCGCTCCCCCGGCATCTGGAGGACAGCGGCGTGCCGACCGTGCTCGGCGGCGCGCCGGTCGGGGTCGACCCGGTGAGCTGCGTCGACGCCGACAACCGCGGAGGCGCCCGGCTGGCGGTGGAGCATCTGATCGGGCTCGGCCGCCGGCGGATCGCCGCCATCTCCGGACCGCAGGACATGCGCGTGGGCGTCGACCGTCTCGACGGCTACCACGACGTCCTGTCGGCGGCCGGGCTTCCCTCGCTGGTGGCCGCCGGCGACTTCAGCGAGGAGTCCGGCGAGCGCGCGACGCGCGAGCTGCTCGCCCGTTCGCCGGACCTGGACGCCGTGTTCGCCGCGTCGGACCCGATGGCGGTCGGCGCGATGCGGGTGCTCAAGGAACAAGGCCGGCGGATCCCGGATGACGTCGCGCTGGTCGGATTCGACGACTCGGCCACCGCGCGGCACACCGACCCGCCGCTGACCACGGTGCATCAGCCCCTGGAGTCGATGGGCCGGGAGATGGCCCGGCTGCTGGTCGCGCGCATCCGGGGCGAACCGGTCGAGAGCTCGATGGTCATTTTGGACACGCATCTCGTCACACGAGCGTCCTCATGTACGCCACACTGATCGCATGGACTCGCTCCTCGCCGGCAGATACCGGCTGCGCCGGCGGATCGGCACCGGTGGCATGGCGTCCGTCTGGCTCGCCCGCGACGAGGTGCTGATCCGTCCGGTCGCGGTCAAGCTGATCGACCCGGAGCTGGCACGCGACCAGGAGTTCCGCGACCGCTTCCGCGAGGAGGCGCGCGCGGCCGCCGCTCTTTCGCACCCGAACATCGTGACCGTGCACGACTACGGGGAGTCCGATGGCACCCCGTACATCGTGATGGAGCTGCTCACCGGCGGCACGCTCGACGCGTGCTACCCGGTGCCCGATGTCGAGCGGGTGGTCGGCGAGATCGCCTCCGCCCTGGCCGCCGCGCACGCCGCCCGGATCGTCCACCGCGACATCAAGCCGACCAACGTCTTCCTGACCTCCTCCGGGGTCAAGGTGCTCGACTTCGGCATCGCCGACGACGAGCACATGGGCACCCCGGCGTACCTGCCGCCCGAACACGACCTGTCGCCGTCGGCGGACGTGTACGCCCTGGGCGTGGTCTGGTTCGAGGCGGTGCGGGGACGCCGCCCCGAGGCCGGGGAGACCCTCGGCGGGCTGCAGGAGCTCTGTGTCGCCGCGGCGGCGCCGGAGCGGCCGTCGGCCGCCGAGATCGCCACGGCGCTGGGCGTGGGCACCGGTGGCGAGGAGCCGCTGGGCACCGAGCGGACC
>NZ_JBHLZP010000252.1:0-11868 GCF_042429965.1 Actinoallomurus acaciae | reverse complement strand
CCGCGCCCGGCCGGGCGACCGGCCGAACGCGCGGGCCCACCGCCGCAGCGTCGCCCCGGCGTACAGCAGCCGCTCGCCCGGCGCCAGGCACCGGCTGCGGGTGAACAGCCACACCTTGTTGCGCACCTCGTAGAAGAAACGCGTCCGCACGTCGAACACCGGCGCGGCCGTGTGGTGCACCACGACGCTGCGCGGGCACAGCAGGCCGAGCCGCCCGCGCAGCAGCCGCAGCGTGTACTCGAAGTCGTCGTTCCACAGGAAGTAGTCCGCCACCGGAAGCCCGCACTCCCGTACGGCGGCGGCGTCGAGGAGCACCGACACGAACGAGGCCGAGCGGATGCGCGGATGGCCCGCGACGCCCGACGGCCGTGATCGCGGTGTGTTCATCGGATGGTCGCGCCCGTCGGTCCACAGCACGCGGCTGGCGGCGATCGCGGGCCGGTGGCGGCCGAAGGTGGACAGCAACTCCTCCAGCGCCTCCGGCCGGGGGAGCGTGTCGTCGTCCATCAGCCACAGCGCCGTCGCGCCGAGGTCGAGAGCCCGGGCGATGCCGGCCGCGAACCCGCCGGCCCCACCGGTGTTGTACGGCAGCACGAGGAGATCGGCCGCGGGGAAACGCTCGCGTACCAGGTCGGCGGTGCCGTCGGCCGAGGCGTTGTCGACCACGACCACGACGTCCGGCGGGCGCGTCTGCGCGCCGATCGCCGCGAGCGCGCGGGCCAGGAGATCACGCCGCTCGTACGTGACAACCACGGACGCGACATAGGCGTCCTTCAGGCTGGTACCTACTGTTACCTCGCTATTACCGCTTAATGCCGGTAAAACCCCGGAAAGTGAGTGCGCAAACTTAGCATAAGATTCATTCCGCCTAACTGGCCTCTGCTTCATCCCGTACCAGGAACATCGCCCCGAGATTGGCGCATGGCCGAACCCTTCTCCCTCCTCCTCACCGTCTACGCGGGGGACCGCGCGGACTATGTCCGCGACGCGTTCCACAGCGCGGTGGACGCGCAGACCCGCCGCCCCGACCAGGTCGTCCTCGTCCAGGACGGCCCGGTGCCGGCGGAGCTCGACGCGTGCCTGGAGGAGGTACGGGCCGGCCCGGTGGAGGTGACGTTCCTGCGTCTCGAGCGCAACGCCGGCCTCGGCGTCGCACTCGACCAGGGACTGGCGGCGAGCCGGCACGACGTCGTGGCCCGCATGGACGCCGACGACATCGCGATGCCGCAGCGGTTCGCGGTACAGCTTCCGGTGATCGAGGAGGGCGCCGACCTGGTCGGCGCCGGCATGCTGGAGTTCGGTTCGGACCGGCAGGACATCGTGGGCCGGCGCACGCCGGTCTCCGCGCCCGCGGACATCGCCCGGTACGCCCGCCTGCACGACCCCTTCAACCACCCGACCGTGGTGTACCGGCGGCGCGCCGTGCTCGCCGCGGGCGGCTACGGCGACCTGCCGCTGATGGAGGACTACTGGCTCTTCGCCCGTATGATCGCCGGCGGCGCGACGGTCGTGAACCTGCCCGAACCGCTCGTGTACTACCGCGTGGGCGACGGGGCGTACGAGCGGCGCGGCGGCATGGCGCTGCTGCGCGCCGAGCTGCGTCTGCAGCGCGAACTGCGGCGCGGCGGATTCACCACGCGCGCCCAGTACGTCCGCAACGTGAGTGTCCGCGGCGGGTACCGGCTGACGCCGGCCTGGATCCGCCGTCCGCTGTACCGGCGGTTCGTCGCCCCGAAAGGGGCGCGCGACGTGTCGGCCCTCCCGACCGAGGATGTCCGTGAACGCTGATCTGGTCATCGCGGGCTCCGGCCTGTTCGGCCTGACCGTGGCCGAACGCTGCGCCCGCGACCTGGGGCTGCGCGTGCTCGTGGCCGAGCGGCGCGACCATCTCGGCGGCAACGCCTACAGCGAGGTCGAGTCCTCGACCGGCATCGAGGTGCACCGCTACGGCGCGCACCTGTTCCACACCTCCAACGAGCGCGTGTGGGAGTACGTCAACCGGTTCACCTCCTTCACCGGCTACCGGCACCGGGTCTTCACGATCTTCAAGGGCCGCGTCTACCCGATGCCGATCAACCTGGGCACCATCTGCGCGTACTTCGGCCGCGCCATGTCCCCGGACGAGGCACGCGCGCTCGTCGCCGAGCAGGCCGCCGAGGTCACCGACCCGGCGAACCTGGAGGAGAAGGCGATCTCGCTGGTCGGCCGGCCGCTGTACGAGGCGTTCATCCGCGGGTACACCGCGAAGCAGTGGCAGACCGATCCGCGCGAGCTGCCTCCGGAGATCATCACCCGGCTGCCGGTGCGGTACACCTTCGACGACCGCTACTTCAACGACCGGTACGAGGGCCTGCCGGCCGGCGGCTACACCGCCTGGCTCGAACGCATGGCCGACCACCCGAACATCGAGGTGCGCCTCGGCACCGACTTCTTCGACCTGGACGCCGCCGGGAACGTCCCCGTCGTCTACACCGGCCCGCTGGACCGCTACTTCGACCACGCCGAGGGCAGGCTGGGCTGGCGCACCCTCGACTTCGAGCCCGAGGTCGTGGCGACCGGTGACTTCCAGGGCACGCCGGTGATGAACTACGCCGACGAGGACGTGCCGTACACGCGCATCCATGAGTTCCGTCACTTCCATCCCGAGCGCGAGTACCCGCCGGACCGCACCGTGATCGTCCGGGAGTACTCCCGGTTCGCCGAGGCGGGCGACGAGCCGTACTACCCGATCGACACCGCCGCCGACCGGGTCAGGCTCCTCCGCTACCGGGACCTGGCGCGCGCCGAGAAGGGCGTGTGGTTCGGCGGGCGCCTCGGCACCTACCAGTACCTCGACATGCACATGGCCATCGCGTCGGCGCTGACCATGTACGACAACCGCCTGCGCCCGCACTTCGCGGCCCGCGGCACCAAGGGGGCCAGATGAGAGTTCTGCAGCGGGTCGTGCTGCCCGCCGACCGCGACCTCGACGTGCAGAAGCTGTACGTCGAGGGCCGCGGCGGACGGGGCGGGGCGGCCGCCGGGCCGGGCGCCCGCGAGGTGTGGATCTCCGGGCGTCGCGGCGTCGTCGTCGCCTCCGGCGGGCGGGCCTCGTTCTGCACCTACTTCAACGCGTTCCCGGCGAGCTACTGGCGCCGCTGGACCGTCGTGGACGCGGTCCGGCTGCGCCTGCGGCTGCGCGGCGACGCCATCGTCGTCGTCTACCGCTCGACCGGCAAGGGCTTCATCCAGCGCGTCACCCAGCTCGAGGTCGACGCGGACACGGCCGTCGACCGTGAGCTGGAGCTGCCGCTGGAACCGTTCATCGACGGCGGCTGGTACTGGTTCGACATCGCCGCCGGCGACCGCGAGGTCGTGCTCGAACGCGCCGAGTGGTGCGCCGACACCGACCGGCCGCGCGGCAGCGCCAGCATCGGCATCACCACGTTCAACCGGCCGGACTACTGCGTCGACCAGCTGCGCGCGCTCGGCGAGGCGAGTGACGTGCTGGACGTCATCGACGAGATCTTCGTGATCGACCAGGGCACCCGGCGGGTCACGGACCGGCCGGACTTCGCGTCGGCCGAGCAGGCGCTGGGCGGGCGGCTCCGGCTCATCGACCAGGGCAACATCGGCGGCTCCGGCGGGTTCTCCCGCGCGATGACCGAGACCCTCGACGCCGGGCGCAGCGACTACGTGCTGCTCCTGGACGACGACGTGGTGGTCGAGCCCGAGGGCGTCCTGCGCGCCGTCGTGTTCGCCGACCTCGCCCGGACGCCGACGATCGTCGGCGGGCACATGATGGACATCTTCCACCGGTCGGTGCTGCACGTCTTCGGTGAGACCATCGCCCGCTACCGCTGGTGGATGACGCCGGCGCCGCACACTCTCCTGGGCCACGACCTGGCCGCCCACCCGCTGCGCGAGACCCCCTGGCTGCACCGGCGCGTCGACGTCGACTACAACGCCTGGTGGATGTGCCTGATCCCGCTCGACGTGATCCGCAAGGTCGGGCTGTCACTGCCGTTCTTCATCAAGTGGGACGACATCGAGTACGGTGTTCGGGCCCGCGAGGCGGGGTTCCCCACCGTCTCCCTGCCGGGCTCGGCCGTCTGGCACGTGCCCTGGCACTCCAAGGACGACACGCTCGACTGGCAGGCCTACTTCACCGAACGGAACCGGCTGATCACCGCGCTGATGTACTCCCCGTACACGCGCGGCGGCAACATGCTCAAGGAGAGCCTGTTCATCGCCACCAAGCACGCGCTCGCCATGCAGTACTCCACGGCCGAGCTGATGCTCAAGGCGGTCGAGGACGTGCTGCGCGGCCCCGCGGAGCTGCACCGGTCGATGACGACGAAGATGGCCGAGCTGCGCGCCCTGCGCGCGGACTTCACCGACGCGCGCCCCGAGCCGGACCTCGAGGAGTTCCCCGAGGTCAAACGCAGGCGGCCGCCGAAGAAGGGCCGTGCTCCGGCCGCCCCCGAAGGGCGCCGGGCGATGATCAGGACGGCCCTGACCGGGGCGGTGCGTCAGCTCCGGCCGGTCGACTCCTACTCACGCGAGCACCCCGAGGTCGCCGTGCCGCACGTCGACCAGACGTGGTGGCTGCTGTCGCGGTACGACAGCGCCCTCGTGTCCTCGGCCGACGGCACCAAGGCGGCCTGGTACCAGCGCGACCCGAAGCGGTTCCGGTCACTCGTCCAGCGGAACATGGCCCTGCACGCGCGGCTCATGCGCGAGTGGCCCGAGCTCAGCCGGAGCTACCGCGCCGCCATCCCCGAGCTCGCGTCGGTCGACCGCTGGAGGGAGACCTTCGAGGCCGCCCGCCGGGAGGACACGTGAGCGGGGGAACCGACGCGCACGGCGCGTTCGTCGCGGGACCGATGAAGGAGGCCCCGTGACGGTGCCGCCGCTGGTCGCCCCGGGCAGCGGCGGCGGCCTGCTCGACGTCGTGCGGCGGCGCTACCTGCTGCGCCTGCTCGTCCGCCGGGAGCTGCGCAGCCGCTACCAGGGGTCGCTGCTCGGGCTCGGCTGGTCCTACGTGCGGCCCGCGGTCAACTTCGCGGTCTACTTCTTCGTCGTCGGGATCTTCCTGAAGATGAGCAAGGCGATCCCGAACTTCCCGGTGTTCCTCTTCTCCGGGATGGTGCTCGTCAGCTTCTTCACCGAGACGCTGATCACGACGGCGTGGTCGGTCGTCGGCAACGCCTCGCTCGTGAAGAAGGTCTACCTGCCGCGCGAGCTGTTCCCGGTCTCCTCGATGCTGGTGTCCGGCGTGCACATGCTGCCCGCGCTGGGCGTGCTCCTGGGCGGCGCCATCTGGGCCGGGTGGGCGCCGTCGTGGATCGCGACGGGTTCGATCGTCCTGGCGTTCGCCATCGTCGCGTGCCTGGCCATGGCGTTCGGCCTGCTGTTCGCCGCGGTGAACGTCTTCTTCCGCGACTTCGGGCAGGTCGTGGACATCATCAACATCGTCGTCCCCTGGTCGGTGCCGATGATCTACCCGTGGACGACCGTGCAGGAGGCGGCGCACGGCGGCTGGCCGCTCCAGGTGTACCTGGCCAACCCGCTGACGAGCGCGGTGCTGCTGTTCGAGCGGGCGTTCTGGTGGCCCACCAACGACCAGGCCGCCACGCTGCCGAACGGCGCGCCGGCCCTGCCCGGCGGCCTGCTCGCCTTCCCCTACCATCTGACCGTCCGCGGGCTGGTGAGCCTGCTCGCCGCGCTGCTGCTGCTGGCCGTGGCCCAGCTCGTGTTCGCCCGCCTGCAGCGGCGCTTCGCCCAGGAGCTGTAAGAGATGGAATCGATCGTCGTCGACGGGGTGTCGAAGCACTTCACCCTGCGGCACGCGCACTCCATCAAGGAGATCACCGTACGCGCCGCGCGCCGGCAGAGCCTGTCCGAACGCTTCACGGCGCTGGACGACGTGTCGCTCACCGTCGCGCAGGGGGAGTCGCTGGCCCTCATGGGCCTCAACGGCTCGGGCAAGAGCACCCTGCTCAAGCTCGTCTCCGGCGTCATGCGGCCCGACGCGGGGTCGGTGCGCGTACGGGGCCGGGTGGCCGGCCTGATCGAGGTCGGCGCGGGCCTGCACCCCGACCTCACCGGGCGGGAGAACATCTTCCTCAACGCCGCCATCCTCGGCATGACCAAGGCCGAGACCGAGGCGCGCTACGACGAGATCGTGGCGTTCTCCGAGATCGAGGACTTCCTCGGCACGCAGGTGAAGTTCTACTCCTCGGGCATGTTCATGCGGCTCGGGTTCGCCGTCGCCGTGCACACCGATCCGGAGATCTTCCTCGTCGACGAGGTGCTCGCGGTCGGCGACCCGCCGTTCCAGAAGAAGTGCCTGGAGCGCATCGGCGAGTTCCACGCCGAGGGCCGCACGCTCGTCATCGTCTCCCACGACATGGGGACGCTGGAGCGGGTCTGCGGGCGCGGCGTCGTGCTGGAGCGCGGCCGCACGGCGTACGAGGGCGGCATCGAGGGCGCGGTGGACTTCCTCGCGCCGCCCGAGACGCCGCTGGAGGCCGAACAGCGGCGGCGGGCCCGCGAGGAGGCGACGCTGGCCGCGCTGCCGGCCGACGACGCCGCGCGGGCCGAGGCCGAACTGCTCGTCCGGCAGATCATGCCCGACGCGCCACGCCTGCCCGACCCGCGCGCGACGCTGGAGTACGCCCTGTCGCTCGCCGCCGGGCAGGACGGCATGGCGCTGGAGTTCGGCGTGCACACCGGCGGCACGCTCACGGTCGTCGCCGAGGCGCGTGAGGGCAAGAACGTCTTCGGCTTCGACTCCTTCGCGGGGCTGCCGGAGGACTGGCGCGCGGGGTTCCCGGCCGGGCACTTCGCCCTCGACGCGCCGCCGGAGGTCCTCGGCGCCGAACTCGTCGTCGGGCTCTTCGAGGACACCCTGCCGGGCTTCCTCGCCGAACACCCCGAGCCCGTGGCGTTCGTGCACATCGACGCCGACCTGTACTCCTCGGCCCGCACCGTCCTCACGCACCTCGGCCCCCGGCTGAGCGTGGGCACGGTGATCGTCTTCGATGAGTACTTCGGCTATCCCGGCTGGCGGGAGCACGAGTACCGGGCGTGGGAGGAGTTCGTGTCCGCGTCGGGCGTGCGGTTCGACTATGAGGGGTTCACCGAGGGAGACGAGCAGGTCATCGTGCGGATCACAGGTATCTGATGGACGCCGGGACGACGCGGTCCGACGCCGTGCCGACGGAGGCGGTGCCGACGGGGACGCCGTCGGAGGAGACCTCGCCGGCGCAGGCCGAGCGGCGCGCCACGGGCCGCCTCCGCGAGCTCGACGTGCTGCGCTTCGTCGCCGCGGCGGTGGTCATGCTGCACCACTACACCGGCGTGCCGGCCCCGGAGTGGCCGGGCGGCAACGCCCGGCGGATCTTTCCCGAGCTGGCCCCGGTCACCCGGTACGGATTCCTGGGCGTCGAGCTGTTCTTCCTCATCAGCGGGTTCGTCATCCTGCTGAGCGCCTGGGGCCGCAAACCGGGCGACTTCATCGTGTCGCGTTTCCTGCGGCTGTTCCCGGCGTACTGGGTCGGCGTGCTGCTGTCGCTCGCGGCCTATCTGGCGTTCGACTCCTGGGTCCCCTTCGGCCCGAACACCGACGGCCCGCTCAAGCGGCTCCTGCCGAACCTGACGATGCTCCAGGAGGGCGTCGGCTCCCAGCGTATGGAGGTCGTCTACTGGACCCTCTACGTCGAGCTGCACTTCTACGTGCTGATCGCGCTGTTCACCTGGTGGGGGATCACGTTCAACCGGTGCGTGGCCTTCATGACGGGCTGGCTGCTGTTCAGCGTCTTCGCGCTGGAGTCGGGCGAGAACTTCCTCAAGGTCGTTCTGCTGTGGCGGTACGCGCCGTTCTTCGTGGCCGGGATGGGCTTCTTCCTCATCTACCGGTACGGGTCGAACATCATCGTGTGGCTGCTGATCGCCCTTTCCTGGGCGCTCGGCTGCTACTACGACGTCAAGTACAACTTCCCCGACTTCACCGCGGCCCCGCACTCGCTGTACATCATCCCGGCCGGGGTGACCGTGGTCTTCGCCATCATGGCCCTGGTCGCGACGCACCGCCTGTCGTGGCTGCGCTGGCGCGGCCTCACCGTGCTCGGCCTGCTGACGTACCCGCTGTACCTGATCCACCAGACGGTCTCCCGCACGTTCGTGCCGCGCCTGCTGCCGCACCTGGGCCGCTGGGAGGTGCTCGCCGTGCTCATCGCCGGTGCGCTGGTCTCGTCGTACCTGATCCACGTGCTGATCGAACGCCCGGCCCAGCGCCTGCTGCGCCCGCGGCTGAAGGCGGCCCTGGCGCGGATCCGTGCCGACGGCGCGGACCCGGGGGACCGGCCCCCCGGCTCACCCGGCGGTGATCCGCCCGGCCTCAGCGCTTCGGGGCGAGGGTGATCGCGTCGATCTCGGCGCTGCAGGTCGCCCTCGTGAGGCGCAGCGTGTCGCGGCCGGCGTTCAGGGCGACATCGGCCGCGGTGATGGTCCACCGGTCCCAGCCGTACGCGGGGTAGCGCAGCAGGCCGTCCGCCCGGCCGTTCACGGTCAGCCGCTGCTCGCACGGCCCGCCCGTGCCGTTGCCCGCCCGTACGTAGAGGCGGTAGCGACCGGCCCGCGGCATCTCCAGGGTGAACTGCAGGAAGCTGCCCGCCGCCGCCAGGTAGCCGACCTTGCCGTCGCCGGAGGCGTTCGCGGTCTCCAGCCGCTCACCGTCGCTGACCGTCGCGTACGACGGCGACTCCGCCTCCCACCGGGTCATGGGATCGCCGGTGATGGCGGAGTACCAGCGTGCGGCCATCTTCGCGTAGCCGCCGTTCGTCGGGTGGATGCCGTCGGCGAACAGGTCGTGCCGGCCGAGCGCCGCGTGCATGTCGACCAGGTGGACGTGGCGGCCCGCGGACGCCCGGGCCGCGACGATCCCCGGGATCGCGGCGTTGAAGGCGCGGACCCGCGTTTCGTTCGCCTTGGCGGCCAGCGGTGTGAGCGTCGCGACGTACACCTGCGCGGACGGCATCGTCGTGGTGATCAGGTCGATGAGCGCGGCCAGGCGCGCGGGCGCGGCCCGCAGGTCCCGGTGCTGGATGACGTCGTTCGTGCCGATCTGCAGGAGCACGACGTCGGGCCGGTACTCCAGCAGCCAGTCGCGCGTGTGCGCGGTCAGCTGGTGGATGCGCCAGCCAGGATGGCCCTCGTTGTCGCGGTCGCCGAGCTGGGGCGGGCCGCTGGACCGCGAGCCGACGAAGTCGACCTTCATCCCGTCGGCCTTCATGTACTGCCACAGGTCGCTGCGGTAGCCGCCCAGCGACTGCAGGCCGTCGGTGATCGAGTCGCCCAGCGGCAGGACGCGCGTCGGGAACACCGCCGGATCCGCCTTCGGCGGCGCGGCCCCCAGGTCGCGGTGCGGGCCGTCGCCGCTCACCGTCATGCGCACACCGGCACAGGCCGCGAGGCAGAAGAGCGACGCGACCGCGGCGAGGAGGGTCCGGTCCAGGCGCGTCACGAAAGGCGATCCCGGGGGTAGGAGGCGCTCACGGCGAGGGGGCTGACAGCGATGGGACTTCCGGCAGTATGACTGATGTGACCGCCTCGCGCCGGAGGAGTGGCCGGGGCGCCGTGCTCGCCGGTTCGCCCGCCGCGCTCGCTCATGGCAGGGGCCGCCGCCACAGGGTCGGCTGTTCGCCCCGGTGATCCGCGCTGATCCCGACGCCGAGCAGGTCGGCACCGGCCGGGGTCAGCCCGGTGAGCCACTGGTCGCCGCGGCCGGACAGTCCGGTGCCCTGCGGCGTCTGCGCCGTCCAGGTCCGGCCGTCCGCCGAGGTCCACAGCACCACGTCCGTACGGCCCGCGCGTCCGGCCGCACCGGCGATCACGAAGCCGTGCGGCGTGGCGGTCAGCGCGGTGGCGGCGGAGTTGCGGTCGCTGGAGTCCGCGCCGTCCTGTCCCGCCTTCGGCAGCCGGACCTCCTGCCACGACGCGCCGCCGTCGGAGGAGGTGAAGGCGAACGCCGTACGGCCGGATGCGATGCCGGCCGTGCCGGTCGCCACGAGCACGCTGCCGTGGACCGCGACCCGGTCGAACCACCCCTCCGCGGCCCCGGACGGCTGCGGGAGCTGTTTCAGCGTCCACTTCAGCCCGTCGGCCGAGGTCCAGACGGCGGGGCGGCCCTGCGGCGCGTCCTTGACCGTCGGGTCGCTGACACCACCGACCGCGACGTAGCCGGACGGCCCGGCGACGACGCCACGCATCCAGCGGTTCGCCGTCTTCGTGCCCTCCAGGTCGCCGCCGCTGCCGGGCTTCCAGGTCTTCAGGTCGGAGGAGACCCAGGTGCCGGCCGAGAACCCCGACTCTCCGACGATCACGTACCCGGCCCTCCCGTAGGCGGCCGCGTAGGTGGCGGTGTGGCCCGAGCCCGGGTCGAACCCGGGCGCCGAGTGCCAGGTCGTGCCGTCCGGCGAGGTGACCGCGAGCGGCCGCTCCCCGTCGTAGCCGACGGCGAGCCAGCCCGCCGCGCCCGGCGTCACGTTGATGAGCCGCTGCTTGCCGGGCCGCGCCAGCGCACCGCCCGTGTCGCCCGCCCGGGTCCACCGGGAGCCGTCGGGCGAGGTCCACACGGCCGCGTCGCCGTTCGTGCCGCCGACGGCGACCCGCAGGTTCGCCGAGCTCGCGACGGACGTCACGGTCTGCTCCGGCCGGACCGCGCCCGGGATCGCCGTCACGTCGACCGGGATCTCCTGGCCCAGCGTGTCGCGTACGGCGAGGACGGCGTCCGCGTCCTGCCCGTCGTCCTCGCGCGCGGCGACGATCGTCGCGCCGGCGGTCACCGCCACGCCTTCGATGGTGCGGCCGGAGGGAACCGGCACCTCACCGCCGTTCTGCCAGGTGCCGCCGTCGTCGCTGCGGGCGATCAGGACCTTCTTGTCCCCGCCGATCACGGCGGCCAGGCCCCGGTCGGAGGACGTGAGCCGCTGCAGGCCGCCGTACCCGGGCAGGTGGATCTCGCCGGCCTTCCGCCAGCTGACGCCGTCCGCCGACGTGAGCACGACCCCGTACTGCTCGGACTTGCTGTGGGCGTTCCGCCCCGCGATGAACCCCGTGGGCGTGGATCCGATGGCGATGCCCGGACCCGCGGTGCCCTTCGGGTGCGGTACGTCGCCCGCGGCCCACGTGCGGCCGCCGTCGGACGAGCGCCACACGCCGTCCTTGACGATCCGGCCCTTGCCGTCGGTGGACCAGCCGTACGCGATGACCAGGTCGCCGTGCGCGGCGACGTCGATCAGCGAGAGCGGGCCGCCGGGCAGCGACATCTTCAGCTGGTCGTTGCCCAGCCGCTCCCACTGCCGGCCGTCGGAGGAGAGCCACACGACCGGGACGGCGTCGCTGTAGTCGCCCTTCTGCGAGGTGTCGCCGACCGCGACGAAGCCGTTCGCGGTGCGGGCCACCCGGGTGATCTTGTCCCGGCCGAAGACCGCGCCGGTCGAGTCGGGCTGGCGGGTCCAGGTCTGGCCGTCATGGCTGGTCCACACCGCCGTTCCGGCGTGCGAGCCGCCGAGGGCGACCCACGCGCCGGTCGAGCCGGCGATCACCCGCGGGGTGTCGCCGTACCCGGGCTCGGCGCCGTCGGGCGTACGGACGTCGGCGAGGCGGAAGGAGCGCCCGCCGTCGCTGGAGACCAGGAACTCTCCGCGGTAGTCGGCCGTCTCGGTCTCGCCGCCGATCGCGACGACGATGGAGCCGGCCGACGCCACCCCGAGCAGTTCCTGGTCGTGGCCGTCGGCCTTGGCGGCGGGGTCCGGCGCGAACGTGGCCCCGGCGAGCTGCGCCGCGGGCCCGGTCGTCGTGTGACGCAGCGGCCCGCGCCCG
>NZ_JBHLZP010000251.1:0-11869 GCF_042429965.1 Actinoallomurus acaciae | reverse complement strand
GCCCTCGGCCAGGGACGCCGCCAGGTCGCGCACGGCGCCCGGGTCGGCGAGCGCGCGCTCGCCGCTCCTCACCTCGATCGACGCGGCGAGCGTCCACGGCCCGGTCACCTGGATCTTGAACGGGCCCTCGACCTCGCCGGCCTGCTCCTCGATCGTGTCCAGGTCCTGGGCGAGGAGGCCGTGCGTACGTGAGGCGTCGCGGCCGGGACGGTCGGCGAACCGCCAGCCGGACGGCTGCACCGCGACGGCGAGATCCACGAGCAGCCCGGCGGTACGGCCGATCATGTCCGCGCCGGGTCCGCGCGCCGGAAGCTCGGGCAGGTGCGGCAGGTCCGGCAGCTCGCCGAGGACGACCCGCAGCGTCTCCGCGGGATCCTCACCGGGGTAGGAGCCGACGCCCGTGGCGGCGCCCGGGGCCCAGGGAAAGGTCACAGCGTGAGCCTAGTGCGGCCTCAGGTGAGCTCGGCCATCCGGTCGAGGCGGCGGAGCGTCTCGGCGGCCGGCTCGGTCGGCAGGAAGAAGAGGATCTCGTCCACGCCCGCCAGAGTGAGCTGCTCCACGGCCTCGGGTTCGGCCCGGGCGGCGTAGACGACGACCGGCACATGCCGTCCGGCGAGGGCGCGCAGGTCGGCGATGGCCTTGGCGAGGACGCCGTCGCGGTCCCGGCCGGCCACGGGCATCCAGGCGTCCCCGTACTCCACCACCCGCTCGAGCGTCTTCGGGCCCCAGCCGCCGACGAGGACGGGCGGCCTGCGCACGGGCTTGGGCCAGGAGAAGATCGGGTCGAAGTCGACGAACTCGCCGTGGAACTCGGCCTCGTCGTTCGCCCAGATCTCCTTCACCGCGAGGACGTACTCCCGCATGCGCGCCATCCGGGTCTTCGGGTCGACGCCGTGGTGGAGCATCTCCTCGCGGTTCCAGCCCGCACCGACGCCCAGGACGGCGCGGCCGCCGGTGATCAGGTCGAGGGAGGCGGTCTCCTTGGCGAGCAGGATCGGGTCGCGCTGGTTGATCAGGACGATGCCCGTGCCCAGCTCCAGGCGCTCGGTGACGACCCCGGCCGCGGTCAGGGCGACGAACGGGTCGAGCGTCCGGTAGTACTGGCGCGGCAGGTCGCCGCCGCCGGGGTACGGGGTGGCGCGGGAGACCGGGACATGCGTGTGCTCGGCCACGTAGAGCGAGGCGAACCCGCGCTCCTCCAGGGCGGGACCGAGCGCGGACGGCGCGATCCCCTCGTCGGTCACGAAGGTCGACACACCGAATCTCATGCTGCTCCAAAGTGGTGGACGAGTGCCCCATACCCGCTACGGCGGGCAGATCACACCGGAGAGTGCTCGGCGACCGCGATCGTGGCCGAACCCAGCACGCGGTCCCCCGCGTACAGGACCGCGGCCTGGCCGGCGGCGACTCCGCGCGCCGGCCGGTCGAGGGTCACGCGGAGCACGTCACCGTCGAGCCGGGCGGTGCAGTCGTGCACCTCGCCGTGGGCCCGCAGCTGGACCCGGCAGCCGAGCGGCTCCTCCGGCGGCGGCGCCAGCCACACCGGACGCTCGGCGACGATCTCGTGGACGTCGAGCGCCTCGCGCGGGCCGACCGTCACGGTGTTGGTCACCGGGGAGATGTCCAGGACGTAGCGCGGCCGGCCGTCCGGCGCGGGCCGGCCGAGCCGCAGGCCGTGCCGCTGGCCGATCGTGTACGCGTACGCGCCGTCGTGCTCGCCCAGGACCTCGCCGGACGCGTCGACGATCGGGCCCTTCTCCGCGCCGAGGCGCTCGGCCAGGAAACCCCGGGTGTCGCCGTCGGCGATGAAGCAGATGTCGTGGCTGTCGGGCTTGTCGGCGACGGCCAGGCCGCGCCGGTCCGCCTCGCGGCGCACCTCCGCCTTGGTCGTGTCGCCCAGCGGGAACATCGCGTGCGCGAGCTGCTCCTTCGTGCAGACCGCCAGGACGTAGGACTGGTCCTTGGCGAGATCGACGCTGCGCCGCAGCACGCCGTCCTCCAGCCGTGCGTGGTGCCCGGTGCAGACCGCGTCGAACCCGAGCGCGAGCGCGCGGTCCAGCAGCGCGGAGAACTTGATCTTCTCGTTGCAGCGCAGGCACGGGTTGGGCGTACGGCCCGCGGCGTACTCGCTGACGAAGTCCTGCACGACGTCGCGGTCGAAGCGCTCGGCCATGTCCCAGACGTAGAACGGGATGCCGATCACGTCGGCGGCGCGTCGCGCGTCGCGGGCGTCCTCGAGGGTGCAGCAGCCTCGGGCGCCCGTACGGTAGGACTTGGGGTTGGCCGACAGCGCGAGGTGGACGCCGGTCACCTCGTGGCCGGCCGCGGCGGCCCGTGCGGCGGCCACGGCGGAGTCGACCCCGCCCGACATGGCGGCGAGTACGCGAAGAGTCATGACGTCATCGAGGGTACGCACCCGGGGCGGTCGAGGGGAAACGCGCCCGCCCACACACGGGGGCACCGGCACGCGAATACGATTGGCGGCACTATGGGAATCTTCCGTCGCTCATCCGACGCGCCCGCGCCGTACATCGAGGCCATCGCCCGCTTCTGGGAGTGGTGGCCGCAGGCCCGCCGGCGCCTGGACGAAGGAGTGCCGGCGGACATCGCCGACGAGATGTCCGCGCACGTCGAGGCGATGCACGCCGACCTCGAATGGGAGATCGGCCCCGGCCCCAGCCTGACCGTGAGCGGTGGCGGCGTGGACGAGTTGCGCGGCATCGCCGAACGCTGGCGGCTCGGCGCGCCTGACGACGACAACTGGAAGTACCGCGCCGCGCGGCCGGCCGACCCGGCGATGCTCACCGGCAAGCTCCAGCTCGATGACCACGAGTTCGACCTGGACTACGTGCGGATGGGCCTGCGCGCCGACTCCTCGCGGGCACGTGTCGACGTGACCGCCTACCACCCCGACTTCCTGTTCGTACCGGAGGAGACCCGGCTCGCGCTCACCCACCGGGTGCTCGACTGGGCGCTGGGCGAGGACGACGTCGCACGCTGGATCGGCGAGGTGACGGCGGCCGAGGAGGAGCCGATGGACGCGCTGCCCCCGAGCATGCTGCCGCCGGTGGTGGAGCAGATCGCCGCGCCGTTCGGCGAGCCGGCGTGGCTGGTCGGCGAGGGCCGTACGCCGCTGGGGCACTCGGCCCGCGTCGCCGTGCGCTTCCCGCTGCACCGGCAGGACTATCCGCTGTGCGACCTGTACGTCGCGGTGACCCTGCCGTACGCCAGCGCCAACCCCGACCGGCTGCCGGTCGAGCCGTCGGCCTCGGCGCTGCGGCGGTTCGAGGAGGCGGTGCAGGCGATGGGCCCGCGGGCGGTCCTGGCGGCGCACGAGACCGGCGACGGGCGCCGCGTGCTGCACCTGTACGCCGACCCGGACTCCGGCGCGGTCGCGGAGCTGGACCAGCTCGCCGCAGCCTGGTCCGAGGGGCGCGCCAAGGTCACGTCGCAGTCCGACCCGGCCTGGTCGGCGCTCGCCCCGTACCGTCCCTGACCGCCTCCCGCGCCCGCGATCCTCACGCGGTGGCGCGGGCGTGGCGCTCCTTGACGAGGCGGACGGTCCCGTCGGCGCCGGCGGAGGATGCGGGCCGGTATCCCTCGCTCTGGTACAGGCCGATGTTGTGGCGGCTGCCCGCGCCGGTGAACAGCACCGTGCGACGGCATTCCGGTTCGGCGGCGGCTTCGGCCGCGCGGAGCAGCCACCGCCCGATGCCCTGACCCCGCAGGTCGGGTACGACGCCGAGCCGGCCCACGTGCCAGTCGGCCTCGACGCGGCGGGCCCGCACCACGCCCAGGAGCCGGCCGTCCCGCCACAGCCCCAGGGTGTGCCAGGCCGCCAGCCAGTCGCCCACCTGCTCCGGTGACTCGTGCAGGGCGGGGACGGCCAAGGTGTCGTTGACAAGGGCCTCATCCACCCAGCAGCACCGCTGAAGAACGGTGACCTCGGGGGCATCGTCAGGCGTCAGCCGCCTCACGTACGACCCCGGCAACGGGCCGGGCACCACGCCGGTCCGCCCTCGCTCGCGCATCGGCCGCAGGGCATGAGCGACGCGGACGAGCTCGTCCAGGATGCCGGCGGCCGCGCCCGCGAGGGCCGGGTCCGGACGGATCCGCCCGTTCTCCGTCGCGTCACCGATACGGATCGCGACCGTGGCGCCCAGCGGCACCAGGCGCAGTGTGGTCAGCACCTGCTTGGCGTGCTGGACCGACCGGGTACCCGCCGAGGTGTTGCCGTAGCTGACGAAGCCCATCGGTTTCCACGCCCACTCGCGGCCGAGGTAGTCCAACGCGTTCTTGAGGGTCGCGGGCATCCCGTAGTTGTACTCCGGCGTCACGACGATGAAGCCGTCCGCCGCGTCCACGGTCGCGCTCCACCGTCGCGTGTGCTCGTGCCGGTAGACACCCGACGACGGATGCCGCTCCTCGTCGAGGAACGGCAGGTCGAGGTCGCCGAGGGCCACCGGCACGAGTTCGGCGCCGAGCTCCACGGCATGCGGCGTGATCGCCTCGATCACCCACTCGCCCACCGCCCGGCCCAGGGCGCCGGGGCGGGTGCTGCACACCACCACGAGGACACGCACCGTTTTCGTTGACATGGAAACGAAGATAGGCGGTATTTTGTTTACATGTCAACGAAGACCTCGGCGGCGCCCGTACGATGGCTGAACTCGGACGAGGAGCGAGCGTGGCGGGCCTTCCGCCGGATGGTGATCGCCGTCCAGACGGGCACGGGACGCGATCTGGCGGACGCCGGACTCTCCGAACCCGACTACGAGGTGCTGAGCACACTGTCGGAGCGGCCCGGCCACACCAGCACCCTGCACGAGCAGGCCGCCAAGATGGGCTGGTCACGCAGCCGCCTCTCCCGGCACGCCACCCGGATGGAAGCACGCGGCCTCCTGGAGCGCGCACCCGATCCGGCCGACGGCAGAGGCTGCCTCCTGGTCCTCACCGAACACGGGCTGGACACGTTGAAGAGCGCCGCCCCCGCCCACGTCGCGTCGGTACGACGCCATTTCATCGACCGGCTCACCCCCGAGGACCTCATCGCCCTGGAGGCCATCGCGCGGAGGCTGGAGGCATACGACTCCACGCCACCGCCCAGACGAACGCGGTGAGTCCCTCACCCTCGCCCTGGTCCGCCCGGCCCGTCGAGCCCGGCGGACTCGCGGGCGAGGCTCAGCGGGAGCGCAGGCGCATCACCGCGCCCGTGGAGGGCCCCTTCTGAGCCCTCGCCGGGCGGTGTTCAGACGGCGCCGGCGCGGCGGGCGCGTTCGACGACCGGGGCGATCTCCTTGGCGGTGGCGTCCACGTCGGCCGGGGTCGAGGTGTGGCCGAAGGAGAACCTCAGCGACCCGCGCGCGCGGGCCAGGTCGGCGCCCATGGCCAAGAGCACGTGGCTGGGCTCGGCCACGCCCGCCGAGCACGCGGAGCCCGTGGAGCACTCGATGCCGCGGGCGTCCAGGAGCATCAGCAGCGCGTCGCCCTCACAGCCCGGGAAGGAGAAGTGCGCGTTGCCGGGCAGGCGGTCGACCGGGTCGCCGTTGAGGACGGCGTCCGGGACCTCCGCGCGGACGCGCGAGATCAGCTCGTCGCGCAGGCCCGCCAGGCGCGCCGCCTCGCCGTCGCGGCGGGACACCGAGGTGCTGACGGCGGCGGCGAAGCCCGCGATCGCCGGGGCGTCGAGCGTGCCGGAGCGCACGTCACGCTCCTGACCGCCGCCGTGCAGGACGGGGACCGGGTCCAGGCCCTTGGCCAGCAGCAGCGCGCCGACGCCCACCGGGCCGCCGATCTTGTGGCCGGTGATCGTCATGGCGTCCGTGGTGAACCGGACCGGCAGCTGCGCGGTGGCCTGGACCGCGTCGGTGTGGAACGGGATGCCGTGCTCGCCGGCGATCGCGGCCAGCTCGCCGACCGGCTGGACGGTGCCGACCTCGTTGTTGACCCACATCACGCTGACGACGGCGACCGAGCCCGGGTCGCGCTCGATGGTGGCGCGCAGCGTCTCGGGCACCACCCGGCCGTACTCGTCGACCGGGAGGGTCTCGACGGTCGCGCCCTCGCGCTCGGCCAGCCAGTCGGCGGAGTCGAGGACGGCGTGGTGCTCGACCGCGCTGATGAGCACGCGGTTGCGAGCGGAGTCGGCGCTGCGGCGCGCCCAGAAGATGCCCTTGAGGGCCAGGTTGTCGGCCTCGGTGCCGCCGCTGGTGAAGACGACCTCGCTGGGCCGCGCACCCATCGCCTCGGCGATGATCTCGCGCGATTCCTCGACGACACGCCGGGCCCGGCGGCCGGAGGCGTGCAGTGACGATGGGTTCCCGACCCGCGCGAACTCCGCGGTCATCGCCTCGATCGCCTCGGGCAGCATCGGCGTGGTCGCCGCGTGATCCAGGTACACCATGTCGGCATCAGCCTATCGGCGCGCGTCTCACGGGGCGACGGCGCGGTCTGGCCGTACAAGGTCATCCGGATCTTCCCTTTTCGGGAAGAAAGACGCCGCTCCTCCGGTTTGGTCGTTTGTACCGTCCGGACGGTATAGTAAGGATCGCCATGAAACGAGACGCCCTCCTCGACGCCGCCGAGGTCCTGCTCTGCGAGCAGGGCACGCAGGCGCTCACCCTCGCCGCGGTCGCCGAACGCGCCGGGGTCAGCAAGGGCGGGCTGCTGTATCACTTCCACACCAAGGAAGCGCTGATCAGAGGTCTCGTCGAACGGCTCATCGAGGAGTTCGACGCGCTCATCGCGTCGTATGACACCGGTGGCCCCGGCGCGTACACACGGGCCTTCGTCGAGGCGAACCTGGCCGTGGTCATGGACCGCGACCAGTCACGGCTGCTGCGACGATGGGCGACGGTGAGCGCGGCGGCCGCCGACCCGGGACTGCTCGCCGAGATCCGCGAGGCGATGCATCGCTGGCACGATCGCGACCCGGCCGACGATCCCGATCCCGTCGCCGCGCGAATGGCGCGGCTCGCCGCCGAGGGGCTCTGGGAGGTCGCCATGCACGACCCCGGCCTCTACGACGAGGCGCAGCTCGAAGAGCTGCGCACCCGGCTGCTGGACCTGCTCTAACGGCCGAATGACGAAGTGACGAGCCGGCACCCGACGGGTGCCGGTCGTTTCGTGCGCAAAACGAAAGAGGTGAAATCATGACGTCTCGCGTCCTCAACCGGGCGCGCCTGGGCACCGTCCTCACGTTCGCCCTGGCCGGCATGCTCTGCGGAGTCTGGGTGTCACGCACACCGGCGCTCGCCGACAGGTTCGGGCTGAGCGACGGCTCGGTCGGTGTCGCGATCCTCGTCTGGGGCATCGGCGCGATCATCGCGATGCAGGGCCTGCGGGGCGTCATGGCCCGCGCCGGCAGCGGCGCCGTCCTGCGTGTCGCGGCGCCGCTGACCGCCCTGAGCATGGTGTTCGTCGCGCTCGCCCCGTCCTGGCCGCTGCTGCTGGTCGCGGTCGCGACGTTCGGCATGACCTTCGGCCTGACCGACATCGGCATGAACGCCCAGGGCAGCGCCGTGGAACGTTCCTACGGCCGGCCAGTGATGAACGCCATGCACGCCGGATGGTGCGCCGGCGCCATCTCCGGCGGCCTGCTCGGCGCGCTCAGCGCCTCGGCCGGGATGTCGTTCGGCCAGACGCTGTTCGGCGGCGGGCTCGTCGCCCTGCCGGCGGCGCTGCTGGTGGGCCGCACGTACATCCCCGAGCACACGGCGTCCGAGAGCGGGGGCACGGAGACCGGGCGGTCCCGGCGCGTCCGGCTGCCGCTCGTGGTCTACCTCGTCGGCGCGCTGGCGTTCGCCGCGTTCATGATGGAGGGCTCGATCGCCGACTGGAGCGGGCTGTACCTGAGCCGCGAACTCGGCGCCGGCGAGGCGGTCGGCGCCCTGGGATACCCGCTGTTCGAGGCCGCCATGCTGACCGGGCGGCTCGTCGGCGACCGGCTGCGGGGCCGCCTCGGCACCCGCCGGCTGATGACCTACGCCGGGCTGGCCACGGCCGCGACGGTGACGGTCGTCGTCCTGGCGCCGGTCGCGAAGGTCGCGCTGCTGGGGTTCTTCCTCACCGGGCTGGCGATCTGCACGGTCATCCCGACGACGATCTCGGTGGCCGGCACCATCGCGCCCGGCCGGTCGGCCGGAGCGGTCGCGCAGGTCGGGGCGATGGGGTACGGCGGCCTGGTCCTCGGCCCGGTCGTGATCGGCTTCCTGTCCGACCTGTCGTCCCTGCGCGTCGGGCTGGGCGTGGCGGCCGTCCTGGGCCTGCTGATCGCGGCGGGCGCGCGGTACGTGCCGATGCGGCGCCTGGTGGCGTTCCGCGGCGAGCGCGAGATCGAACGGGACACCGTCACCCTCGCGGCCTGACCCCCCGCTCGGGCGGACGACGGAACGCCCCGGCGACTCCTGGAGGAGTCCGCCGGGGCGTTCCGCACCATGGCTACCTGCGCTTGTTGATCTCTTCGGTGAGCTGCGGCGCGACCTGGAACAGGTCGCCCACCACGCCGAAGTCGACCAGCTCGAAGATCGGCGCCTCGGAGTCCTTGTTGATGGCGACGATCGTCTTGGAGGTCTGCATGCCGGCCCGGTGCTGGATGGCGCCGGAGATGCCGACCGCGATGTAGAGCTGCGGCGACACCGTCTTGCCGGTCTGGCCGACCTGGAAGGTGTGGGGGTACCAGCCGGCGTCGGTGGCGGCGCGCGAGGCGCCCACCGCCGCGCCGAGCGAGTCGGCCAGCTCCTCGATGAGCTTGAAGTTGTCCGCGCCGCCGACGCCACGGCCGCCGGAGACCACGATCGCGGCCTCGGTCAGCTCCGGCCGCTCGCCCTTCTCCTGGACGACCTTCTCGACCACGCGCGCGCCCTTGGCGGCGTCGGACAGCGTCACCGACACCTGCTCCTCCTCCGGAGTGGAGGGGGACGCCTCGGGCGCCACGGAGTTGGGCCGTACGGCGATGATCGGCGTGCCCTTGGACACCTTCGCGTGCGTCACGATCGCGCCGCCGAAGATCGAGTGCTCGCCGACGAAGCCCTCGGCGAGACCGACGACGTCGGTGAGGACGCCCGACTCGATGCGGACCGCGAGCCGGCCCGCGATCTCCTTGCCCTCGCCGGTCGCGGCCACGAACACCGCGGCGGGCGACCCGTCGGCGACGAGCTGGGCCAGCAGTTCGACCTTGGGCGCCACGACGTAGGAGGTCAGCTCCTCGTCGGCGGCGACGTAGACCTTGCTCGCGCCGTACTCGGCCAGCTTGTCCTTGGCACCCTCATAGCCGGGCCCGACCCAGACCGCGGCGGCGTCGCCGTACGCACGGGCGAGCGTCAGCAGCTCGAACGTGACCTTCTTGACCTCCCCGTCGACATGGTCGACGAGGACGAGAATCTCCGCCATCTCCCCCGCCCCTCAGACGAACTTCTTCGACGCGAGGAAATCGGCGGCCTTCACGCCACCGTCGCCCTCGTCCTTGATGATCTGCCCCTTCTCACGCGGCGGCGCGTCGGTGAAGTCGACGACCTCGGTGGAGGCTCCGGCGAGCCCGACCAGGGCGGCGTCGATCTCGGCGTCGGCGACGGCGAGCTTCTCGACGGGCTTCTTCTTGGCCGCCATGATCCCCTTGAACGAGGGGTAACGCGGCTCGTTGATCTTCTCGACGACGCTCACGACCGCGGGCAGCGTGGCCTCGACCCGGTCGAAGCCGTAGTCGGTCAGCCGCTGGGCCTTGAGCGAGGTGCCGTCGACCTCGACCTTGTTGGCGAGCGTCACCTGGGGGACGCCGAGCCGCTCGGACAGCATCGCGGCGAGCACGCCCATGCGCGCGTCGGTCGACTCCGAACCCAGGATGACCAGGTCGAACCCGATCTTCTTCAGCACCTGGGCGAGTGCGTACGACGTCGACAGGCCGTCCGAGCCCACGAGTGCCTCGTCCGTCAGGTGGACCGCCTTGTCGGCGCCCATCGCGAGGGCCTTGCGGATCGATTCGGCGGCCTTGTCCGGGCCCATGGTGAGGACCGTCACCTCACCGCCCTGGGACTCCTTGATCGCCAGGGCCTCTTCAACGGCGTACTCGTCGAGCTCGTTGATGACACCGTCGGCGGCCTCGCGATCGAGGGTGCTGTCGTCGGACTTCAACTTCCGTTCGGTCGCCGTGTCGGGCACCTGCTTAACGCAGACGACGATGTTCATTCCGTGTACGCCCTCCCTGCACACTCCATGACGTGCCTCTCTCCCTACCCGCCTCGCCCGCGTCGAGCGGGCGCCGCCCGGTCGGGCCGGCACGGGGCCATGCTTTCGCACCATAAGCCTGCCAAACACCCGAAGGACATTCGGCTTCGGGGGCACGGCAGGTGTACCGCCATGATGTTACCCATGAGTAGCGTAGGCGCAAAACCCCCGCCCCGCCTCACAGCGCGTGGCGGTTCACCGAGTGCTGGAAGTGGGACAGCTCCTGCACGATGGAGTTCTCCAGCTCGTACATCGGGCCGAAGCTCGGCTGCAGCGCGATCGCGCCGGCGACCGCGGCGAGGGCCAGCGCGCACAGCAGCACCCCGGCGACCGCGATCCGCCGCGGGTCGTCGGCGAACATGGTGAACACCCGCACCAGATGGCGGCGCGGCGTACGGATGCCGGGCGCCGCCAGCAGGACGTACGCCGCCGCGGCCGCGCCCCAGGCCGCGCCGACGATCGGCGAGACCTCCACGTCGAGCGCGGCGCTCAGCATCACCACGAACGGCACCAGGACGGCGAATACCGCGGCGTACGGCACGGTGACGAGGGTGCCCGCGACGCCGCGGACCAGGTCGAGCGGTGTGGTCAGCGGCCCGGCCAGTGAACGCAGCAGGCCGCCTCGGTGGCGGCGCCAGTGCACGTCGCCGGCCCGCAGGTACGAGGCGCCGGCGAGGGCGAGCAGGAGCCCGAAGAAGGGCAGCACGGCCGTGAAGCCCACCACCATCGCGACGACCAGGTACGCGAAGAGGCGTGACCACCCCTCGATCACGGCGTCGGCGGAGTCTTCGTCCGCGCGCCGGGGGGCGGGGACCGGGTGTGTCTCGTCCGACGTCATCGCGAGGCAACACTACCGGCGCGGCGGCCCTTCGGGGCCGAGGCGCGGGCGGGTCGTCCGCACTCGGACAGGGCTCAGCCGCCGCGCAGATGACGCAGCTGGTGCCGCAGGTCGTTCAGGTCGTGGTTGAGCTGCGGGAAGTTGAACGGCCGCAGCTCCGGCGTCTGGCTCAGCGAGAAGGACACGAGGAAGAAGACGAGCAGGCCGACGACGCCCACGACGATCCACGCGCGTTCGCGCTGCGGCGCGACGGCGCCCCAGATCCGGACGAGCTGCCGGCGTGCGGGCTCGCTGCCCGGGCCGAGGCACGTGACGAGGACGAAGGCGGCCACGCTGAGCGACAGGGCGCGGGCGATCGTCATCTCCGACTTGGCCACCATCGCGATGAACAGCACGATGACCCCGGCGAGGATGGCGATCGGGCTGATCAGCGCCATCACCAGCCCGGAGCGGACCACCGAGAAGGGCGATCTGACGATCACCCCGGCGACGTCGGCGGGCCGCGGCCCCCGACGGGTGCGTTTGGAGGCGAGGTTCTGGGACGCGCGGTCCGCCGTACGCAGCAGGAGCATGGCGATCAGCACGACGATCAGCGCGATCGACGGGACCACCATCGCGAGGCCGACCGCGCCGGCCAGGAGCATGAAGCTCAGCAGCCGGTAGAGGCCGTACGGCTTGGGCCCCTCGGGCCGCGGCGGACGCTCCGGCGGGCGCTCGTGCGTCGGCGCGGGCGGGGGGTACGGCTGCCGCCCGTACATCGGCGGCGGCGGTGGCTGCTGGGGCGGTGCCGGGGGCAACTGCCCGCGGAAG
>NZ_JBHLZP010000250.1:0-11883 GCF_042429965.1 Actinoallomurus acaciae | reverse complement strand
CCGGCCCGATGCCGGGGCGCCGGCAGCCCGGCCCTGCGGCCGAAGGCACGCAACGCGCCGTCCCCGCCCCAGGCGCCGGGGGCGCGAAGGAGCATCCGGTCCTCGCCGTCGAGCACCACCAAACCCTGGCGCGGACCGCCCCGGCCGCGCCCGATGAAATAGGTGCCCAGGGCCTTCACCGACGACCGGGGAATCGCCACCCGCCGCCGTCCGAAGCCGTGGCCGACGAGAAGATCGCCCTCGACGCGGAGCCGTACGGGCTCTCGGCCCAGCAGGTCGCGCGCGGGTCTGCTCGGGCGCAGCTCGGCAGGGCCGTCGCTCGGCGAGCCGCCGCCGTCGACCGGAGCGGGTCCGCGACGCCTCTTCTTCGGCCGCTGTCGGCTCACCGCGGCATGCTATCCCGCCCGGTGTTCCCCCTGATGGCCGGTGCGGTGCGGACAGAGGACAGAGGTCATCCGTGGGCCGAAGCCGACCCCGGCGTGGCCGATGCGCGGAACCGGCACCGGGCGGGAGGCCGCCAACGCGTTCCGACGACGTGGGCCGTCTCACCAGCGCACGCCTCGCCGTCGACGGCGACGGTCTGGTGCGGCTCGCCGTGTGTCACCGGCGCGCGTCCGGCGGTCGTCGCTCGTGTTCGAGGGTGGCGAGGAAGCTCTCGGCCGCGTCCTGGACGCGGTCTCGGTCGCCGGTGGCGAGCAGGTCGAGCAGCAGTCCGCGGATGGTCGCGATCACGAGTGTGGCCGTACGGGTCGCGGTCGCCGGGTCGGTGCCGGGTCCCTGCGCCTCGCGCAGGGCGTTCATCCAGTCGGCGATGACCCGGTCGAGGAACCCCGCGAACTGCTCCGGCGCCTGGAGCGCGCGCCCGTACACCGCGAAGAACAGCCTGAACTCCGCTCCCCGCCGCGGGTCGGAGGTCCGCCTCCAGACCGCGCGCGCCGCCGTGGCCAGGTCGGGCTGGTCGCCGAGCGTCTCGCTGGTGGCCGCGAAGATGCGTTCCCGCAGGCGCCCGAGGATGGCCACGAGCATCTGCTCCTTGGTGCCGAAGCGATGGACCAACGACGTGGTCGAGACCCCGAGGGCGGCGGCGACGGGCCGCCACGACAGGTCGGAGAACCCGTGCTCGACCGTGTAGTCGACCACCGCGTCGAGCAGCTCCGCCCGCCGCTGATGGTCGACGGGCCGCCCCGCCATCGCCGCCTCCCGGAGTTCGTCTTGACATTTATAGTACGACCGTACAAAGAATAGCGATAGGCATCAAGGGGCGCCCGTCCGGTGGGCGCCCCGGTCAACCCTGGGGGTTACTCATGCGCGTCTTCGTCACGGGAGCGTCGGGCTGGATCGGTCGCGGGCTCGTCCCCGAGCTGATCGCCGCCGGCCACACGGTCACCGGGCTCGCCCGCTCCGACACCGCGGCCCGGGCCCTGCGCGCCGCGGGGGCCGAGGTCGGCCGGGGATCGCTCGACGACCTCGACGTCCTGCGCGACTCCGCCACCGCGGCCGACGGCGTCATCCACCTGGCGTTCAAGCACGACATCGCCTTCACCGGCGACTTCGCCGGGGCGGCCGCCGCCGACCGCGCGGCGATCGAGGCCTTCGGCGAGGCTCTGGCCGGCACGGGCAAGCCGTTCGTCATCGCCTCGGGCATCCTCGGCGTGCTCGGCCTCCCGCCCGGAGTCGTCGCCACCGAACGCGACGGGCTGGCCGCCGGGGATCGCGACGTCCCGATCGGCGGCGCCAACGCGCGGATCGCCAACGCCCACCGCACACAGGCCCTCGCCGACCACGGAGTCCGCTCCTCGGTCGTACGGATCCCGCCGGCCACCCACGGCGACGGCGACAACGGGTTCATCCCGACCGCGATCGGCTTCGCTCGTGAGAAGGGCGCCGCGGCCTACGTCGGCGACGGCGCCAACCGCTGGCCCGCGGTCCACCGCGACGACGCCGCGCGCCTGTTCCGCCTCGCCCTCGAGTCCGCGCCACCCGGGTCGGTGCTGCACGCGGTCGGCGACGAGGGCGTCCCGATCCGCGAGGTCGCCGAGATCTTCGCCGCGCAGCTCGGCGTCCCCGCCGTCTCCGTCACCCCCGAACAGGCCGGGGAGTACGTCGGCTGGCTCGGCCGCTTCTGGGCGTTCGACGGCCCCGCCTCGGCCCACATCACCCGCGACCTGCTCGGATGGCAGCCGACCCGCCCGGGACTGATCGCCGACCTCAAGGAGGGCCACTACTTCGCCTGACCCCGGGACGGCCGTTTCCGCCCCGGGCCGATCGGCCGGGAGTTCACCGCATCCCTTCGTTGACGCCCGAGGGCGGTGCGTCGTGGCAGGACCCGTCCGCGACGATCAGGTACGCCCGTCGCCGTCGAAGCCGGACCAGCCCACGCTGGAGGCGCCGAGGTAGTGCCGGCGGACACGTCGGAGCCGGTCTCGTGGTGCGGTCGGGCTTGTTCCCCCGGCAGGCGTCCGAGTACGACGCGTTCCAGGCGATCCACGTCGACCCGTCCAGCGTGGAGCCGTCGAAGTCGTCCTGCCAGGTGGCCGACCAGTGTCCCGGGGGAGCGGTTCGGCGCCCGCCGGTCTCGGAGGTCGCACCCGCCAGGGCGCCGACGCAACCGGCGGCACGGAGGGTTCCACCGCATTCGGCGGCCCTTTCACGTGAGCCGGGTCCGCTCGCCTGGTCGGGTGTCCCGTGACCGACCGCATCGGATACGGGCTGGACGCCCCAGACGGCGGGGCCGGTGACGTCGAACAGGGGCCCGCAGCCGAACCGGGCAAGTGCGGGCGCGCGGCCGATCCGGTCGGCGACCAGGGCGCCCGCTCATCATCCGGGACGCGACGGACGGCGCCCGCACCCGGCTTCCAGCAGCGCACCGGCATCGTCCGCGACATTCTCACCACCCGTGGCCCGCTCACCGAGGCGGGCAAGGGTGATCGTCACGCTGCGCCAGTGGGGCGAACGCCACGCCTTCGAGGCAGATGAGACGCACCAGCGCTGGTCGACGACCGCGTGCCCGACCTTCTGCCCTCTTTGCCGATGCCATTGCGACAGACGTCTGCGGAGAATTCAGCAATGGACGACTCGAAAACGATCTCAGGGCCGACTTAACGCCGCTCGGCGCCGTCGGCGTGTGTGATCTTGAATCTGGAGCCGGGGCACCGCGCGAGCGTGCTGCTCAGCGACAGCGACCGGGCTCGGGAAACGCTCCGTCGGACAAGGAGACGGAGCGTCGCCGGGAATCGCGTTGGTCGGCGGGCGGGCTGCGTACCACTCCCTGCCACTTTCAGTTTATATCAGACTCGCGTGCCTCATGAGGCGCCAAAAAATGTCCCATAATTGCCGCCGTTGCGAACGGACTCGACGAACGATGGAGCAACGGAATTGGGCTATGTGCTGGGTTTCGAGCAAATCGACTCGACGAATGTCGCGGACGTCGGCGGAAAGGGGACGCACCTGGGCGAGCTCTCGCGAGTCGATGGCATCCGCGTGCCGGCCGGATTCTGCGTCACGACGAACGCCTTCCAGCAGGTCGTGGCGCCGTCGCTCGACGCCCGGCTCGGCCTGCTGTCGCGCGTGGAACCGGACGACCGCGCGGCGATCCGCACGCTGAGCGCCGAGGTCCGCCGCGTCGTCGAGGGCGTCACGATGCCCGACGATCTCGTGGCGGCGATCGGCGAATCGCTGGCCCGGCTCGGGGAGCACGCCTCGTACGCGGTGCGTTCCAGTGCGACGGCCGAGGACCTGCCGACCGCGTCCTTCGCCGGCCAGCAGGACTCGTACCTGAACATCGTGGGTCCGGCGGCGATCCTCCGGCACGTCCGGCGGTGCTGGGCCTCGCTGTTCACCGAGCGGGCGGTGACCTACCGGCGCCGTAACGGCTTCGACCACCGGAAGGTGCGGATGGCCGTGGTCGTGCAGCGGATGGTGTTCCCGGACGCGGCCGGGATGCTGTTCACCGCGGACCCCGTGACCTCGAACCGGAAGATCGCCACCGTGGAGGCCGGTTGGGGGCTCGGCGAGGCGCTCGTCTCCGGTCTGGTCGCCGGGGACGTCTACACGGTGCGCGACGACCAGGTCGTCACCACAGCGGTCGCCGCCAAGCCGCGGTTCGTCCAGGCGTCGCCGGGAGGCGGCACCCGGGACGCGCCGATCGAGCCGGAGCAGCAGACGCAGCCGGCCCTGACGGAGGCGCAGGTCGTGCGTCTGGTGCGGCTGGGGCGGCGAATCGAGGCGCACTTCGGCCGGCCCCAGGACATCGAATGGTGCCTGGCCGGCGACGACTTCCACATCGTCCAGAGTCGGCCGATCACCACCCTGTTCCCCATCCCCACGGCCGATGACCGGGAGAACCACGTCTACGTCTCCGTCGGTCACCAGCAGATGATGACCGATGCGATGAAGCCGCTGGGGCTCTCCCTGTGGCAGTCGACGACCGCACGGCCGATGCACGAGGCGGGCGGCCGGTTGTTCGTCGACGTGACCCCCGTCCTGGCGACGCCCGCGGGTCGTACGAGGCTCCTCGAGACGCTGGGGAGGTCCGACCCGCTGGTCCGGGACGCGCTGCAGGCCGTCCTCGACCGCGACGGCTTCCTCCGCTCGCTTCCAGGCGATGGCCCCGACGCTGTACGTGCCGGTGACTCACCCGCCCCGATCGAGACCGATCCGGCCGTCGTCACTCAGCTGATCCGGCACGGTCAGGCGTCCGTCGCCACCCTGCGGCGCAAGATCCAGGATCTGTCCGGGCCGGCGCTGCTCGACTTCATCCTGGCCGACCTCGCGGAGCTGAGGCGCATCCTGGTCGATCCACGGAGCAGCCAGGTGATCATGGCGGCGATGGAGGCGGCCTGGTGGCTCAACGACCACCTGGAGGCGTGGCTGGGCGAGAGGAACGCGGCCGATGTGCTCACGCAGTCCGTCCCGCACAACGTCACGTCGGAGATGGGGCTGGCGCTCCTCGACGTCGCGGACACGATCCGGCCGCACGCGGACGTCGTGGCGTTCCTGCACCGGGTCGTGGACGAAGGCCGGGAGGGCGACGGCTTCCTGCACGAACTGGCCGGGCTGCCCGGCGGGCGGGAGGCACGTGATGCCATCCGGGGCTACCTCGACGAGTACGGCATGCGCTGCGCGGGCGAGATCGACATCACCAGGACGCGCTGGAGCGAGCAGCCCGCCACCCTCGTGCCGGCCATCCTCGGCAACATCAAGAACTTCGAGCCGGGCGCCGGCAAGCGACGCTTCGTACGAGGACGCCGACAGGCACGGCGGAAGGAACAGGAACTGCTGACGCGCCTGCGCGCCCTACCCGGCGGGGAGCGGAAGGCCGAGGAGACCAAGCGGATGATCGACCGCGTCCGCGCCTTCGCCGGATACCGCGAGTACCCCAAGTACGGCATGGTCAGCCGCTACTTCGTCTACAAGCAGGCGTTGCTGCGGGAGGCCGATCGCCTCGTCCGGTCCGGCATCCTGCGGGAGAGAGAGGACATCTTCTTCCTCCGGCTCCAGGAGCTGCGAGAGGTCGTGCGAACGGGCGACGTGGACGCCGAACTCATCCGGGAAAGGCGGGAGGCGTTCCGATCGCATGAGGCGCTCACCCCGCCCCGGGTCCTCACCTCGGACGGCGAGGCCATCACCAGCCGGTACCGGCGTGACGACGCCCCGCCCGGCGCGCTGGCCGGCCTTCCCGTCTCGGCCGGGACCGTCGAGGGCCGTGCCCGTGTCGTCATGGACATGGCGCGGGCCGACCTGGAGGCGGGCGACATCCTGGTCACCGCCCACACCGACCCGAGCTGGAGCCCCCTGTTCGTCGCCGTCGCCGGACTGGTGACGGAGGTGGGCGGCCTCATGACGCACGGGGCGGTGATCGCGCGGGAGTACGGCCTGCCGGCCGTCGTGGGTGTGGAGCAGGCCACCCGGCTGATCCGGGACGGGCAGCGGATCCGCGTTCACGGAACCGACGGGTACGTCCAGATCCTCACCTGAGCCGTCGCGGCGGACTCGCCGGGTTCACCGCCGGTTTCCGGCCTGAGACGACCGATGAGGGTCGGTGCGTACGTGCGCCCGCACTCCTTGCAGGCCGAACAGGACGAGAAGCTCGACCACGCCGCCATCGGCGGTGCCCAGCCAGTGCGGCATGGACGTGTCGAACTCGGCCGCCTCACCGGGCGGCAACACCAGGTCGCGCTCGCCGACCACGAGACGCAGGCGGCCGCTGAGCACGTAGAGCCATTCGAAGCCTTCGTGCGTCTGCGGGGTCGGTTCGAGCGGTTCCGGCCGGGCGGGGATGATCATCTTGAACGCGTGCACCCCGCCCGGCCGCCGGGACAGGGGCACGAAGGTCATCCCGAACCGTCTGATCGGCTTGAGGTGGATCCGGGGGTCGCCGGTGCGCGGGGCACCGACGAGGTCGTCCAGCGGGACGTCGTAGGTACGAGCCAGCGGCAGCAGCAATTCCAGGGTCGCCCGGCGCCGCCCGCTCTCCAGCCGGGACAGGGTGCTCTCCGACACACCGGTCGTCGCCGCGAGATCGGCGAGGGTGATGCCGCGGTCACGACGTAGCGCACGAAGCCGCGGCCCCACCGCGTCGAGCACGTCGTCGTCCGTCGTGCGATCCACGCGGCCATCTTGCCAGAACCGCAAGATTTCGTGCCAGCGCGCGGCGTGCCCGGCGAGACTGACCGCACACCGACAGAGGAGTCCTGATGAGCACCACTGATGCGGTCACGTTCTGGGACGGCGTCCACGCGGCCCGGCCGGCGGCCGACGATCCGCGGCCGAATGTTCGGCTCACCGAGGTGGTCACGGGCCTGCCGCCCGGCGACGCCCTGGACCTCGGATGCGGCAACGGCGGCGACGCGCTGTGGCTCGCCGGCCAGGGGTGGCACGTCACCGCCGTCGACATCTCGGCCGTGGCGGTCGAACGGCTCGCCGCCCTCGCCCGTTCATCCGGCCTGGACGACCGGGTCACCACCGCGCGGCACGACCTGCACGGGTCGTTCCCGCAGGGCCGATTCGACCTGATCTGCGCCCACTACCTGCACACCCCCTTCGACCTGGACCGGGCGACCGTCCTGCGCTCCGCCGCGCACGCGCTGCGCCCGGGCGGGCGGCTGCTGGTCGTCGACCACGGCTCGACCGCGCCGTGGTCGTGGAACCAGGATCCCGACGTCCGGTTCCCGAGCCCGCACGAGGTCGCCGCGGGTATCGATCTGCCCGCGGCGACATGGACGGTCGAGCGGGCCGACACGCCCCGCCGCATCGCGACGGGACCGGGCGGGCGCTCCGCCGAGGTCACCGACCACGTGCTCCTCATCCGCCGCACCGCCTGACCCGGCGCCCACCGCCGACCGGCACCACGCGCCGCGACACCCCGGACCGGAGGCGACGAGACCGAGACCCTGCGCGGGTTCCTCGACCACCTGCGGACCTCGATCGCCGCGAAGGTCGACGGCGCACCCGAACCGCGGGCGCGTACTGATCGACGGCGCGACCGGGCGCTGACTCCGAGTACGAGACGAGTCGGCCGCTCAGGCGCCGCCGTCCACCGCCGATGCTCACGAAGACGTTCCGTCACCCGGTCGTCGCCTCGGTTCAGAAGAGTGTGGTGGATATGGCGTGGTGCTCGCCGTCGTAGCCGGTGATCGCGATCGGGGGCCGGTCGTCACCCGGGGCCGGTACGAGGACGAGCCGGCCGTGGTGTTCGCGGGCGGATGGGGGACCGGCGATCTCGATGCGGTCGATGTGCTCGTTGCCGACGGCCGCGTAGTACCAGCGACCCGAGGGCGCCTGCCACTGGGCTCCGACGATCGCGAGGGCCCCGTCGGGGGCGCCCTCGCCGGCGTATCGTGTTCCGGCGACGCCGCCGGACTGCTTGCCGGCCACGGTGAAGAGCCCGAAGGTGTCGGTGCCGTCCTCGCGGCTTTGGACCTCGGCGACCTCCGCCGCGGCGTCTTCGCCGCCGTGGGGCAACCGGCCGTGCCAGACCTGCCAGACGTTGATGTGCCCGGCGCTGAACATGGCCGGGCTCTCATGGCAGGCCGCACCCTTGACCGCCTGCCACTGCCGCGGTGTGCTCACCGGCTCGGTCACACCGTCGCGGGTCTGATCGGACAACAGTGCCACGTCGGGGATGGCGACCTTGGGGTCTTTCACCGCTACGGTCGACACGAAGGTCCGCTCCACCGGGCCGCTCGCCCATCGCTCACCGGCCTGCAGGGCGATCCCACGGCATGCGACGTCGTGCGCATCGGCCAGGGCGATCGGAGCGGTCACCCCGCCGCGGACCCTCAGGGGCCGCGGCGCGGGCTGAGGGGCGGACAGCTCGGCGACCCGGACGTTCGTCAGCCACGGTGGGAGCAGGTACCGGACCCCTCGTGCGGTGCCGATCAGCCCGATCACCTCGGGGGCGAACCCACCGGCGTCGTCCAGTTGGACCGCGGTGAGGGAATGGGCGCCGTTCCCCGGGTCCTCGACGTACCGGGCCAGCCCGCGTGAGTCGAGGTCGTCGCTCTCGTCCCTCATCACCACGACGCGCCGGTCCTCGATGTCGCCGGCGAAGAGCACCGTGACCTCGCCCCTGGGCCCGCTCTGGCCTTCGTCCGGCTGCCGCCACGCCCCTGCCGCGCGTCTGATCAGCCCCCGGTCGCCGCGCCGGTTCCCGGTCGTGGGCCACTGCGTCAGCGCCGGTTCGGAGACCGTACGCCATTCCCGCGCGCCCACCAGTCGGGGATCTGTGCCCCTAGCGGCCGAGTCGTACACCCACACGCCACCCGCGATCGCGGCCGACAACACCAGCACACCGGCGATCAGCACCAGATGGGGGCGGCTCGGCCGCCGTGCCCGGTCTCCATCCGCCATCGCGCCTCCCCGGAACAGCGTCCGACGGAGCATGATGGCATGTTTCGCGGTACGCCGGACACGACGGACCACTCCGCGCCGGCGGCTCGTCACCTGTGGTCGTGGAAGGTCATCTGCCGGGTCTCGCCGATCTTCCGTCGGCGGGTGCCGAGGCGCTTCCGGCAGCGGCGGCGAGGCCCGGGGACCGGGGCGGCCCGGCAGCCGGGTTGCTAAGATTAGCAATTGCTGAGGTCGGCGAGGATTCTTGAGGTTGGTCGTCTCTACCGAGGTGGGGGCCTGGCCGGCTGCGGGATACGGTGTTGGTATCCACGATAGGGAGGGTGCCGCGGTGAGCAGGCCGCTGTACCAGTTGAAGGCGGAGTTCTTCAAGACGCTGGGGCATCCGGCCCGGATCCGGGTGCTGGAGTTGCTGAGCGAACGCGAGCACGCGGTGTCGGAGATGCTGCCGCAGGTCGGGATCGAGCCGGCGCACCTGTCGCAGCAGCTGGCGGTGTTGCGCCGCGCGAACCTGGTGGTGTCCCGCAAGGAGGGCTCCACGGTCTATTACTCGCTGACCAGCCCGCACGTCGCGGAGTTGCTGGCGGTGGCGCGCCAGATCCTCACCGGGGTGTTGTCCGGGCAGGCGGAGCTGCTGGAGGACCTGCGCGCCTCGGCGGGCGGCACCTGACGTCACGGCGCCGCCCCCATGCGGCTATGGCGTCTGAGCAGTGGGCTGGTGGGCGAACCGGGAGTCGAACGCGGGCTCGAGGTCGGTGAGCCAGACCGCGCCGGGATCGAAGGTGGCGAAGAACGGCTCGCCGATCAGGTCCGGGTCGCGGGCGTGGGTGAAGCGCAGCACGAACACCTTCCGGGTGCCGATGTCGGCGACCCCGTCGACGCATACGGTGCCCGTGTCCGTCGGCATCACCGGCCCGCGGACGGTGCGGCCGAGACCGGCGACGCCGGCGTATCGTGCGCCCGCGCGAGCGGCACCGCGAAGCGATGTCCGGTGCCGGTGAGGCGTTCGACGGTCATGGCGTAGGGCACCATCCCCATGCGGATCTGCGTACGCCACAGGGACGCCCAGGCGTCGGCGTCGTCGTTGACCGATCCGATCAACGACCCGCGGGTGCGGACCATCGCGCCGGTGCCGCGGATCCGGTCCACGGCCCCGGCGACCGGGGCCGGGCACAGCTGGCGCGGATGGGAGAAGGCCGCCATGAGCGTGAGGGCCCGGCCCGAGGCGGTGACCTGTTCGAACAGCCGCAGCGTGTCATCGGCGTCGGGATCGGTGAGGAGGCGGTACGGCCAGCACGCCAGCGCCGAGCTGTCGATCTGCACCGACTCCAGTTGCTCCAGCGCCAGCAGGGGTTCGACGAGGCGGCGCAGCGCCGGCGCGCCCAGGGCCAGCGGGTCTGCTCCGGCGAGCCGTACGCCGCTCACCTCGGGATGAGCGACGAGGTGATCGATCAGCTGCCGAACGTCTGAGGCGGCCATCACCCGGCCGGGCCCGGCGGGCCATCGGGTCAGGTCCGGCCAGAAAGCGTCATCGGGCTCCGGATCCGGTCGCCGGGAGGGGATGACCAGCACCCGATCGTGGTCGGTGCGGTACGCGCCCGGCAGGATCCGCTCCCCGCGATGGGGGGAGTGATCGGCGTGGAGACCGGCCCGTACCTGCCGCGCCGTGTCGGCGATCCGCTCCGCGGGCGCGTCCTGGCGGAACAGATCGGTGATGCGCGTGACGTCGGCGGCCGGCAGCATGTTCTCGTCGGGGAAGACGAGCCGGTAGATCGGGTCGTCGGGCGCGTCGGACCAGTCGATGAGTTCGTCGGTGACGTAGCCGGTGGTGTGAAAGCCGAGCACCGCGGCGACCGCCCGGATCCGCAGGCGCTGTTCGGGCGCCAGGCCGGCGCGGGTGGTGTGCTCCTCCAGGTCCGCCGTGGTGACGGCGCGGAAAGCGGGGGGCCCGGACTCGGGCGCGGAGTACTGCACGGGGTGTCCTTCCTGGTGGGCGATGCCGTCGGGCCGGTGATCAGAAGTGGTGTTGTCGTGGCTCTGAGCTGCACACGGGCGGCCATCGGCCACGGCCGGCGTCGGCCTCGCCCGGGACGCCGTGGAGCCGTACCGCCGCGACCCCGCGATGGGCCGGGTGTGGGATGTGCAGGCCCATCGTCCCTCCCGAATGTCCGTGTGACCCCGGCCGCGCCCCCGGCCCCGGGCATGGATGCGCTGTTGCTAAAGTTAGCAACTGCCGATGTGCGTATGCGCTGTTACGGGGACGTATCGGCGTGTGGTCACGGAGGTTCGCGGGCATCGCACGGGCCCTTCCCGAGGCGCCGTGGGTGCCCTCATCCGCGCCTGGAGCAGTGATCCGAGGCGTGTGGGCGGCAGCGAGTGATGGTGGGTGAAATCCGGATGGGCCTGATCGGCAAGATCTGGGACACGGGGCGGGTCGCCGAGGCCGCCCCGCCCGTACCCGAACGCGCCAAGGGCGAGGCGGTCGCGCGTGTGTCCGGATCGGTGCAGGTCCGGCACGTGGACGCCGGGTCGTGCAACGGGTGTGAGGTCGAGATCGGGCAGGCGTTCTCCCCGGTGTACGACGCCGAGCGGTACGGGGTCCGGTTGGTGGCCTCGCCCCGTCATGCGGACGCGCTGGTGGTGACCGGCCCGGTCACCCACAACATGGCCGATGCGTTGCGCAAGACCTACGAGGCGGCGCCGCGTCCGTGCCTGGTGGTGGCCCTGGGCGACTGCGCCCGTGACTGCGGCATGTTCGCCGGCGGGTACGGGGTGGCCGGACCGGTCTCCGACTTCGTGCCGGTGGACGTGCAGGTGCCGGGTTGCCCGCCGCCTCCCGAGGCGATCGTGGCCGCGCTGCGCGGGCTGTCGGGCCGATGACGACATCGAAGGTGCCTGGGTGAACCCGATCGCAGCCGGGCTCGGCACCGCCCTGACCGCGTCGGGCGTCTCCGGGCTGGCCGCGGTCGTACTGCCGTCGCGGTGGCGCGCCGTCGCGGTCGGGCTCACCTCGCGGTCTCCCGGACGAAGGCGGCG
>NZ_JBHLZP010000249.1:0-11919 GCF_042429965.1 Actinoallomurus acaciae | reverse complement strand
CGGCGACCACCGCGGAGCCGCCCGCGTACTCCACCTCACCGCCCACGGTCGCGGCGGGCGCCCCGGCCACCTCGGTCGCGGGCGAGGAGGCCGCCGTGGTCGAGGCGTACGGCATCGCGTTCCTGCCCGGCGCGGACGACGTCGAACGGCTGCTGACCGAGCTGCGGCGTCGCGGCAAGTGGGCGCAGAGCCTGCGCGGCCAGGAGGTCTCCAGCGCCTCCGCCCCGGCGGTCCTGCTGGTCGGCGACATCTCCTGCGGGCAGCGCCGCCTCACCCGCATGATCGCCCGCGCACTCGCCGAAGGCGGGATGAACAGCGGCGACGTCCGCACCGTCGACACGGACGACCTCGCCGACATCGACCCGCGCCAGCTGCGCGAACGCCTCGCCGAACACGCCGGCCACACGCTGCTGATCGAGGGCCTGGACGCCCTCATCCTCGACGATGATCGCGGAGCCGCGTACGCCACGTCCCTGTACCGGCTGCGGGCCGAGGGCGTCAGCGACATCGCACTGGTCGCCACCTGCGCGCCGGACCGCCTCAGCGCCCTGACCGAGGCCAGCCCCGAACTGGTCACCGACTTCCGGTCCATCCGCCTGCCGGACTTCACCGACCCGCGGGCGCGGGTCGCGCTGGCCGGACTGCTGGCCTCCGAACGGCACCTGCGGCTGACCGCCGGCGCCTGGGAGGAGGCCCGTCGCGACCTGAGCGTGCTGCGCGGACGCGGACGGCTCACCAACGCCCGCCTCGTCGAGGCCTACCTCGACCGCGCGTGCAGCCGCCATCTCAGCCAGGCCGGCGAGACCCAGGTGTTCCGCGGCGAGATCTCCCTCACCCTGGACATCGGCGACCTCACCGGCGTCGCGGCGGAGCTCGAACCCCGGCCCTGACGGGCGGGGGGATCGCTCGCCGCGGTAATCGCTAACGGTGTCGGCGGGCGGGGTCGTGTTCGGCGCTGACGTTGGTGTAGATGGCCAGGCTGCGGATGTTCTCGTGCCCGGACAGGTTCATGAGCATGGGTGCGGACCAGCCGTCTTCGGCGAGGTGCGTCAGCCGACTGTGCCGTAGCCGGCGGAGGGTGTGGCCGCATGGGTCTTGGTGGCCTGTTTGAACAGGTATACGGCCCGCTCGTAGGAAAGGCGGCCCCGGCCGGTGATCGGGCACAGGTCCGCGTCCGCGGGCGTGCGGGGCGGGCCGCCGGTCGGCGAGGAACAGCGGCCCGGCCGTACGGCCGGAGATCAGACGGGGGAGCAGGCGGGCGGTGCCGGACTGCCGGTGCACCCACGGCACGACGTTGCCTTTGACGGTGATCCGGCCGCGTTCGTTCTCCAACTCCAAATCCTCGATGCCGAGCGCGAGGAGCGTCTTTTCCCGTAGCGGCACATTCCGGTCTTTCAGCAGCACAGTGATGGTGCGCCGGTCGATCGCCCGGCTCCGGCCCCGGGCGGATGGCCGGTACTCCAGCAGTGCGGCAAGGTCGACGCCGACCCAGCCAGACGGTGAACGAGCGGACAGCCGCACGATGCCGGTTCCACGTCCGCGCCGCCGCACCACCCCGCGCATCAGCGACCACCCGCCCGACCCGCTCGGCGGAGATCGTGGCCAGCGCAATCTCATCCCCCAGCGCACGACACAGCCGACGCAGGGTCTGGCTGTAGGAGCGCAGAGTGCCGGCATCCAGGTCCCGGCGGGCGAGGAAGACCTCCACCGCCTCTTCTAAGGTCGCGGTGACCGGGATACCCCGGGCTGTCACCGGCCCGCCACCGGGCTCAGACCGACGACCGCGACCGAGACGCACGCTTTCCCGTCGCTGTAACTGCTCTCCTCCCAGTCGATCTCCGCCAGAGCATCGAGCAGAGACCCGGCCATCCGCCCGCTGGTTGCGCCGGACCCCCGCTCACCGGCGTGCTGGCTCCGGTGGTATTCCGGCGGTGCGCCGGGACGTACCCGGCCTGGAGTCGAGCCGGTGGATCCGGGCCGGCCGGTGTCGTGTTCGGTGGGAGCGTTGATGCCGCCCCGCATGCCAACCTCACCGGTCGTTTCCAGCCCCGCGATCCAGTCCGCGGCCTGGTTATCCTCTTTATCGAATTCCTGGATGACGGCATCGACATCCTCCGGACCCGACACCCGGGTAACGTCTGGCCCTCTGTTGGTACTCGATGGGCCCGGGGCTACGGAGGTACCGCCGTACTGGCTCGAGTGATTCGGGGAAAGAGGGCTTTCCGGCCTCGGCATCCGCGGCTCGTCCGGACGCTGCTGCACACCCGCACTCGAAACACCGTCCACTCCCAGCGCCGAGGACCAAAGCTGCCAATTCCTGAGTTCAGGAGCGAGGTCGACATTTGTCTCTTCCGAGCCAATCTCGAAACCATGCGCCTTGGCCTCCTTGGGCTGAAATACATTTTCCCGTTTATTGATTTCCACGGTAAATGCAAACCCGTTATTTGCAGCAAATTCCTCCAGCATATTTTTGGCTGTTGTGTTGGTTGTTGCAAAGTAGTGCGAAAGGACAATTTTGTCCACATTTTTCCATGAGACGTTTCCGTGAATCTGCGCCTCGAAATACGTCGCACCTATCGAACGCGCCAGAGTCTCCGAAAAGTCGTAAGCGAATTCAGTCGCCTCCGCAAAAACCGCTCGCACCATGTTGCCGGATCCATGAACGAGAAGCGGGATTAGATTGCTCCGACTCGTCACTCCCCGAGAACCTTTTAGGTCGGGGGCAAAGCTATCATATGGAGTAAAGGTCGCCCGGCCGCGGAGTTCAGGCGTTAGATGGAATGCAACCTCGCCGTATCTGCCGAGCCCGGCTTGACGTAGTGGCGATATGAGTGCCGCATACTTTGGGAGTTGCTTCCGGTCTTGTTCGTTAGGGCTGAAGTGTTGCTTCGAGCCGGAGGTAACCGGGTTGGGCGGATATATTCCTCCTGACTCAAGGTTCCGCTTGACTGATGCGCCATATCCAAGCCATTCCTCGACATTGCCACGCGTGTTCAGATATGTGCTGGTCTGATCCGTTTCCCAGCCGGTCTTGAGAAGGTTCTCGACGTTCGCGGTAAGAAGGTTCAGCTTTGAGAGCGGGACGTTGACCGTCAGGATCATTCGATGCTGCATGAAGTCGTGCACCTGATCGATCAATTGGTCGATATGCTCATCATCCAACGGATATTTAGTGGCCCATTCCCAATCCTCGTCTCGTAGTCTCTCGATAAGCGCCCGCCGTTCGGCGCCTTCGATGGCCCGTCCGCGACGCTCAGCGAGAACCAAAGCCGCAGCCTGGACCGGCTCAAGTTGAGACCAGTCTGTACGTGCCCTCATCGCGTTGAATATCAACTGGTCCTCGAGGATATTACGCCGGCGCTGGCGCAACTCACGAATCACGGCGCCGTTACGTCCGGAGTCCTGCTGGCCAACGACCTCAATCGCGCGCTCGGTATCAGCCAGCTTCTCGCCGAACGGATCTATGGTTGCTTGATCGAGCAGATATTTGGCTACCGCCAGATCACGCCCAGCAGGAACCATTCGCTGAGAAGCACCGACCATAGAATCGCCATTGGACGCGCTCGCGTAGTCGGTGGCCAGCATTGGCTCGATCGAAGACACCTTGTGCCGCTCGTCGACCACTTCATCGAGTTTGCTCCGAATCGCCTCCTGGAGATGACTTATCGCCGCACTCCTGTTTGATCCGCGATCCTCTTTGGAAGCCCACCAGCGATCGATCGCGTCCAGGATATTGCGCAGTTCGCGTTTATTTTGGTCAGATCTGTCCGGGGTGCGACGGCCGCCGTCCTTCCACTGCCGAAGCGCACGGTCGACTTCTTTCAAAGCGGCTGAGCGCCATTGGGACAACAACCGATATCGTGGCAGGCGAGAAAGAGTTTCCCAGGAATCTATGATGCCGTCGATCTCACGACCCGCACCGCCTTGCCGGAGCAGTGTACGGGCGTCGTCGCCCTGCGATGACTGGGTAGAGCCGGTCGCGGGCAGTTCGGCCGAATCGGGCCTGGGCGTATCAAGGTAGGCGGCGGGGGCATGGGACTCTCGCGTGGTGCCCGCTGGTCTTTCAACCGGCACCGTTTCTTGAGTCACGGCGATGACCGGCGATTCCGCCATGCCTGTAGGTTCTGGGCTCACATCGGTTGGTTCGTCTTTCGAAAGCGGGGCGAGCCGTGACCGTCCACCAGCATCGGCAGTGTCCGCACCTCCATGCGGCCCCACTCGATAGTTCGGATTGGGTATCCACCGTCCGAGAGCGTTGGATTCCCCCGGAGTGGTCGCGGCAATCAGTTCCCAGGCGCCTTTGATGAACTCCGTGGCCACGCCGCCGGGGAACGCGACTTCGGTCTGCTCGGCGAATTCAAGGGCGATGCTGTGGGCAGCCATGGTCTCGACAACGTCCACACCTCGCCCGGAGTCCAGCTCATAGACGTATCCCGTCGAGCGCCAGTCCCGGGCCCACTCCAACGACTCGCTGGTGCTTACGAACCCAAAGGCCGCGTTCTCATCGGCTCCGAATTGAACGAATTCATAAAGATCCAAATTGTCCGGAGACCTTGGCTGGAATCCGTCGATGAAGATGGTTTCCGGCTCACGGGTGTCCGCGCGATACAAAGACCCCACACCGCCATACCAGATAGGAGGCGGGGTGATCGTACCCACGTCTACCGGAACAACCGCGGCCCGCAAGACCTCCGCCGCGGCATCATCACTCAGCGCGTCCCAGTCAAACTCCGGAACACGGGACTCTTCGCTACCCCTTGACATGCCAGCGCTTCGGGTATCGGCCGAACGCGTTGTCGCCTGCGCGGTGATGACAGAGGACTTTGCCCGGACCACGGGCATGTCGCTGGAAGCGGGCCTCGTCACGGGCGCGTCAATGATGAACCCGCCGTCGATCAGCCGACCGGAGGCGGCTTCGACGCAGACGGGGGTGCGTGCGGTGGTGCTGTGAGTGGAGGTTCGCCATCCGGCTGCCCGCCCGCGCCTGCGGTCGGTTCGGGGTGTCACGGTCAATCGGCCCTTCTCGCACCCCCGCACGGGCGTCAGGGCGTCACCCTGGGCAGGCTGGTGGAGGTTCGGCCATACGGGGACGTTGATGTGACAGGGAATATGTCGCCTTCGGCCGCGAGGGCTGGTGCTGTCGTTATTAGTGAGCAGTGATCAGCTTAGCCACGTCGATGGTTGATGTGACACGGACTGGGCCCATCCCCCGTCACACCAGTGCCTGAGGGCCGGAGGCAGGATCCAGTCGGGTGTTCGCGGTCGCGTAGGACGGCTTGGAAAAGTTGGGGTGTTGACGTAGACGGGCGCGGACCGGAGCAGGTGCGGGGCGAGCACGGACACTTCGGCGTGTTCGCGGTCCTCGCCGGTCAGGACGCCGTCCTTGCCGTAGAAGATCTTGTCGTTGGCGCCGTTCCAGTTCTCCACGACCTGTGGGCCGCTGTTGATCTCCCGGCGAAAGGGCTTCGTCGGCGAGGTAGTCGCAGGCGAAGGTCGTACGGACGGCGTGGCCGAGTTCTTCCATGGCCAGGTAGACCGGCTGTTCGGGGCCGCCTTCGGCGAAGCGGCGCAGGACCTGCTCGGCCTCCGCGGTGCCCGACCTGAGCGCGGTGGCGTACTTGATCATCTGGTCGTAGTGGTTGACGATCAGCTCCCAGTTGACCGGCCGGTTCTTGATGATGCGTTCCAGCTTGGACCAGGTGCCCGGCCCCGCCTCGGGTGAGTACAGACGGATGGAGCCGATGCTCTTCAGCCGGGGCGGCAGTTTGAAGCCGAGTAGTGATGCAGGCCCGGCTCTTGTCTGCCGTCAGGTATGCCCGACCAGTAACAAATACGCCTCGAAGGCGGGACCTACCCCACCGCTACCCTGCCCCTCACCGGGCGTTCGGGAGCCTGGGCCCTGGCGGGACGAGAGATCGCTCGCCGCGGCTCCCCGGTCAGTCCGTGGGTCGGCGGGCCCGGTTCGCCTCGCGGACGACCGCCCAGGCGTCCGCCACGGGGCCCATGTGCCCCAGCTTGTCAGGATTGAGCACGGTGCGGATCGTCTGGATCTGTCCGTCGAGGACGTCGAGCGTCCAGGTGTTGACGACCTTGCCGTCCCGGTCGCGGAAGATCGCGCCCGGCTGGCCGTTCACCTCGTGGGGCTCCACGACGCCGCCGATCCGGGCGAACGGTGGGAGGAACGTGGCGAGCGCCCGGACCACGTTCTCGGTGCCGAAGACGCCCCTGCCCCACTGCGGGGCCTTGCCGCCGCTGTCGCTGACCAGCTGGACGTCGGCGGCCAGCAGTTCCCTCAGCCCGTCGACGTTCCCCTCCCGGAAGGCCGCGAAGAACCGCTCGGCGAGCTCCTCGCGCTCGGAGCGGTCGGCCTCGAACCGGCGCCGGCCCGCCTCCATGTGGCGGCGCGCCCGCACCATGAGCTGCCGGCACGCCGCCTCCGACCGGTCCACCGCCGACGCGACCTCCGGGAAGCCGAACCCGAACACCTCCCGCAGCACGAAGACCGCGCGTTCGAGCGGGCTGAGCCGCTCCAGCAGCAACAGCGCCGCCATCGACACCGAGTCGGCCAGCTCCGCCGACCGTGCCGGGTCCTGGTACGGGTCGGTGAGCAGCGGCTCGGGAAACCACGGCCCGACGTACTCCTCCCGCCGGACGCGGGCCGAGCGCAGCACATCGATGGAGATCCGGGTCACCACGGCCGACAGGAACGCCTTGGCCGAGGCCGGCCGCGCCGGGGAGGCCTCATAACGCAGCCACGTCTCCTGGACCGCGTCCTCGGCCTCGCTCACGCTGCTGAGGATCCGGTAGGCGATCGAGAACAACAGCGGCCGCAGCTCCTCGAACTCCTCAGCCCGGGTCACGCCAGCTCCTCCTTGAAACCCTGCCGCCACGAGGGGTGGCGCGGCTCCCAGCCGAGCTCCCGCTTGGCCTTGGCGTTGGAGAAACCACGCCCCTCGGTCATCATCACCACCGCCTGATCTCCGGCCAGCAGCCGGGCCAGCCACGTGGGGATCCGTATCGGCCGCTTGGCTCCCGCGCACGCGGCCAGGTGGGGCAGCCACTCGCTGGCCGGGGCCGGTTCGTCGTCCACGATATTGAACACGCCCTTCGCCCGCTGCTCCACGGCCAGGACGGTCGCGCTCGCCGCGTCGTCGAGATGCACCCACGAGCTATAGCCGTTGCCGCGCCCGACGAGCGGGTACTGCCGCTTGCGTACCAGCTCGACCTGGTCGTCGATGGCGCCCGGCCCGTAGAACGCACCGTAGCGCAGGACCGCGCCGCCGGCCTTGAGGACGGCGTCCTCAACGTGGCACATCGCCTCCATGCCCACCTGCGCCGCCGTTCCCACCATCAGGTCCAGCGGGTCCTCCTCGGTCTTCACCCACCCGCCCTCGCGGATCCCGTTCCAGCTGGCGTAGCCCTGCGCGACGAAGTGGGACACGCCGGTCGCCTCGGCCGCGGCCAGCAGGTGGTCCGTCCCCTCGGTGCGCAGCCGGTTGGTGATGGCGAACCACCGGTCCGGGTGCTTGATGTCGGGCTTGCCGGCGTGCGCGATGGAGATCGCGGTCATCTGGTGCACGATCGCGTCCGGCCGGGCGGCGGCCACCGCCTCACCGACCGACACCCCGTCCAGGCCGTCCATCACGACCCCGTCCGCGCCCAGCAGTGCCAGCAGGTCCAGCTTGGCCGCGTTCGTCGTCGTGGCCGTCACCTGGTGGCCACGATCCACCAGCTGCGGCACCAGCCGCCGCCCCAGCACTCCGGTCCCGCCCGCCACGAACACCCGCATGATCCTCACCTTCCCGACGCAGAGCCTGTCTCTGACATGAGACGAGACAGCCCCGCCGGCCTGTGACATGGGAAGAGGAGATCGGCGGCAGTACCGGCCCGTGGTTCAGAGCCAGACGGTGGCCAGCCAGACGGTCGCCGCGGCGGCGGCCAGGAGGACGATGTTGACGGCGATCTGCCGCTCGCCGCGGTTCAGATGGACCGCGATTCCGCCGATCTGGATCAGGACGAGGCCGATCGCCGCGGCGATGGCGAGCCAGGCCGCGATCCCGGTCAGCGGCGGCAGGATCAGGCCCGCCGCGCCGAGGACCTCCAGAACTCCGATCACGCGGACGAGCGGCAGGGGAATGGTGGTGTCGACCCAGCCCATCATCGGCTGGAGTCGCTCCACGCTCTGGACGGTCTTCCTGCCTCCGGCGTAGAGGTAGAGGACGGCCAGGAGCGCGGCGACGATCCAATATGCGATCTGCATGAGACACCTTCGGGGGTCGGTGACGCGGTGCCGGTCACGATGGTTACCGTTCGTAAGTAGCCACATGATGCATCACTATTGAAGGGCTTACAAAAGGCACATCCATGTGCGTCACGTCCGGGGGGCCGTCGTGTCGGAGTACGAGCACACCTGTTTGATCCGAGGAGATGGAGGCCGGACGCTCCGCGCCGTTCTCGACCGCATCTGCAACAAGTGGACGTTGCTGATCGTGGCAACCCTCGACCAGGGCAACGTGCGCTTCACCGACCTGCACCATCAGATCCCCGGGATCTCCCAGCGCATGCTGACCCTGACGCTGCGGAACCTCGAACGCGACGGCCTGGTCTCCCGCACGGTGTACGCCGAGGTGCCGCCGCGGGTCGAGTACGCGCTGACCGCCATCGGCAAGAGCCTCATCCCGCCCGCGCTGGCCCTCGCCGGCTGGGCCATCGAGCACGTCCCGCACATCGAGGCCAGCCGCGCGGCCTACCAGGACCGGAGCCGATGACGCCGTTACGGGCGGCGTTCCAGGGCGGAGATCGTGACCGCGGTCACGGTGACTGAGCGGTAACTCAGGTCTAGTCTCGGCGCGTGGACATCGTCTTCGAGCGGCGGGGTGACGGCCCGCCGCTGCTCCTCATGCACGGGATCGGCCACCGCTGGCAGGCGTGGGAGCCGGTCATGGACCGCCTCGCCAAAGAACGCGACGTCATCGCCGTGGACCTGCCCGGCTTCGGCGCCTCCCCTCCCCTGCCCCCCGACAAGCCGTACGGCCTGGACACGATGGTCACGGTGCTCGGCGAGTTCATCGACAAGCTCGGCCTGGACCGCCCGCACGTGGCCGGCAACTCCCTCGGCGGCCTGTTCGCGCTCGAGGCCGCCGACCGCGGCCTGGCCCGGTCGGCCACCGCGCTGTCCCCGGCGGGATTCTTCACGCCGATGGAACTCCGGTACGCCGCGGCCGTACTGCGGGCCTGCCGCCTCGGCGCCGGCGTGCCCGAGTCCTTCATGCGCTGGCTGAGCCGCTCGCCGCGGCGCCGCAACCTGATGTTCGGCATGCTCTACGGCCGGCCGGACCTGATCGACGTCGAGACACTGGTCGCCGACGCGGCCGCGCTGCACGGCGCCATCGGGTTCGAACCGACACTGCGGGCCGGCCGCGGGATCACGTTCCACGGCGCGTTGCGCGACGTCCCGGCGACGATCGCCTGGGGCACCCGCGACCGGCTGCTGCGCACCGGCCAGGCCGTACGGGCGCAGCAGAACCTGCCACACGTGCGGTTCGTGTGGCTGCGCGGCTGCGGGCACGTGCCGATGGCCGACGACCCGGAGCAGGTGGCCAAGGTCCTGCTGGAGGGAAGCTCGGCCGGATGACTTTGCGTTTCCGGCGGCCGGCGGGTAACGATGGAGGTATCCGCGGCCGCCCGGCGGGTGACCGCGACACCGAGCTTCCGCTGCGGGCACACCTGCTCGCCCGATTGGCTGGCGGCTTTGGAGCACCCACGGGTGCGGGCCGCTCAGCGCGACAACGTAGGCCTGGGCCCGCAGCGGGTGCTCATCTCCCCCGATCCTCGGCGCGCACGACCGCGGCCAGCGCGTCGGGCAGCCCGATCGCCGCGCCCTCACGCCCGACCGCCACGTAGGTGATGCGTCCTTCGGCGACCGGCCCGGCCGGGCCGCGCACGGTGAACGCCATGGTCAGCGACGTACGGCCGCCCCGCTCGGGCCTGGCCTCGACGGTCAGAGGGTCGCCCAGGCGGGCGGGACGGCGATGGTCGCAGGCGCTGGCGACGATCACCATGTCGACGCCCTCGTCCCGCAGGCGCGCGTAACCGCCGGCGTACTCCTCCAGCCAGTCGAGGAAGGCGTCCTCGAAGAACTCGTGGTACCGGCCGGCGTAGACCATGCCCTGCGCGTCGCAGTGCCGCGGCCGCACGCGGAACGCCGAGAGGGCGGACGCGAGGGCGATCGTGGCCGCCTCGGGGCCGGTGGGCGCGGCTCGGATTCCCGCGGCCGGGCCCGCCCATACCGCGTCGAACGCCTCGGGGTCGAGCGGCAGCAGCCGGCACTCGGCGACCCTGCCGCCGCTCAGCCGGTACAGCCCGACCGTCGACCAGCGGACCCGCCGCCCGCCGAGCACCGCCTCGCCGTCGGTGAACGAGGCCGCCCACTCCCCGCGGCCGGTGAGCAGATCACCGGGACGCATCCGGAAGGTGCGCCCGGCGAGGTCACGCCGCTCGGCGAAGTAGGCCAGCACGGCCTCGATGCCTTCGTAGTGCCCGGCGATCGCGTTGTCGCCGGGCACGTGCCAGGAGACGTCCGGGCTGAGCACCTCGCGGAGCGCGGCGTCCCCGCCGCCGCCGTAGAAGTCGTTCTGCGCGGCGTGCAACCGCGCCAGCAACGCCGCGACCTCATCTTCACCCACGGGCGCACCTCCGTCTTCCGTCGCGCCCGCCCCACGCCGTTATCCGTTACGGGAGCTTGCGCTGCAACTTTTATCAACACTCGCATTACACATTCTGTTATATTGCCGCGCTGCGTCAAATCGCTTACCCGCTCGTGCGTCTCACCGCGAGACAAGTAACAATAGGCATGCATCGCGGAAAGGGGCGGCAAAAATGATCGGCAGGTCGATCTATGTTCCGGACAACCCTGCGTGGGTCGGCGGATCACCACAGTCCATCAACGAGCAGTTGTGGGCGCAGGGCCGGCGCCGGCGCCTGCAGATCCGCGGTGGCATGGCCGCCGCGGCGCTCATCGTCGGCACCTGGCTGTTCTCACTGCCCTGGGGCTTGCTGGCCGCGATCGTGGTCGCGGCCGCGGACACCTTGTGGCACTGGCGGGTACGCGCCGCCTCCAGCGTGTGGCGCAAGGGGATGCGCGGCGAGCGCCGTACGGCACGGATCCTGCGGATGCTCGTCGAATGGCGCGGCTATCACGTGCTGCACGGCCGGAACATCCCCGGCCGCGGGCAGATCGACCATCTGATCATCGGCGGCACCGGGGTCATGCTCATCCAGAACGAGGCGGTGCCCCCGGAGATGCAAATGGCCGAATACCGCGGGAAGCTGTATATCGATGAGCGGCCCGGGGCCAAGGCCGCCACGGAATTGCGCGAAACCGCCGAACAGGCGGCCGAAATGCTGCGCGAACGACTCGGACGCGAGGTTCCCGTCGAACCGGTGAAGGTCGTCTACGGCGGCGATCTCCGGCGCGGCCTGGTCAGCGCCGAGGGCGTCACGATGCTGCGGGCGTACCGCCTGCCCCGGTGGCTGCGGAACCGGCGGGTCCGCTACACCCCGGAGCAGGTCACCGAGATCTACGAGGCCGCGAGCACGCTGCCCATCAGCCGGCAGGCCCTCTTCGTACGCTGACCCGGCCCGTACGTCTCCCGGTGACCGCTCCGGGGCCGGTCACCGATCCGGCGGCGAGGATCGCGCCGGGTCGCGGGGCCTCACGGGGCCGGTGCGGCCCGGCCCGGCCGGCGTCCCGCGGTCCGCGACGCCGGCCGGCCGCGGTACGGAGCCGGCCGGCGGAGACACGCGGGGATGAAAGAGCCAGTCCAGCCGGGGTTCGACCGCCCACCGGAACACCCCGCGTACGGCGCCGCTGGACAGCACCACGGCCAGGGCCGCGCAGCCGACGGTCACCAGCACGAT